>NZ_JBRRCR010000031.1:0-45732 GCF_056759115.1 Stenotrophomonas sp. STEN087
CGGGGGGGCCCAGCCCCCGGCTGTTGGTGGCCCCCCCCCCGGCCCGTGCCCGTGGGCCCCAAAACCCCCCCCCCCCCCCGCCGCCCCGACTCTACAAAGTCGGTGTGTAGCGGTAGCGCCGGGCCATGCCCGGCGGTTTCCTCAATTGGCCCACACGCTGTTGGGGTCGCCATCGCGGGCGCGGCGCTGGCTGGCCACGGCCAGCCGGGCGAAGCCAAAGGCCATCGCCAGGGCCACCATGTCGATCCAGAACAGCGGCCACAACCGGCGTGCGGCGGTCAGCCACGGCCAGTCGCCACTGAGCGCGCCATGCATCACCGGCACCAGCGCGGTGCTGATGGCCGCGGCCCACAACAGCTCGCGCGCGGCCTGTGCCGGCCGGCGCAGCGCCGCCCACAGCGCACACGCCGCCCAGGTGCCGAAGCAGGCCCAGCGGATGCCGTGGTCCACCGTCGCCGGGGCCACGTGTTCAAGCACCAGCGCGGTGACGAAGGCCACCGAGATCGCCACGCACAGGCCGATGCACACCCCCACCGTGGCCCGCGCCATGTTCACCCCTGCGCGCGGCTGCTGCGGCTGCCGGCGCTTGCGTCGCGATTCGATCCACAGCAGGTTGCCCGAATAGAACAGGAAGGCACCGCCCAGCCCCAGCAGGAAGTACAGCCAGACCACCACGCCGTTGCCGAATTCGCCGAAGTGCAGGGCATAGGCCGCGCTGAGCGTGGCGTGGTTGGCATCGCGATGGCCCGGCAGCTGGCTGGCCAGCACGCGGCCACTGGCCACGTCCAGCGCCACCGAGCCGAGCGGGCCCAGCGTGCCGCTGGATTCGCCGGTGATCTCGATGGTGGCGTTGGCATCGCCGCCATTGGCCAGCTTCAGGTAAGCCGGTTCGAAATCGGCCACGCCCTGTGCGCGGGCCACTTCGAGCGCACGCGCATGCAGCTCGCGCAGGCTGCCCGGCGCGGCCGGCACGCCCGCAGCTTCGCGCACCGGCGCGGTATCCATCGCCGCCGGCACCACCTGCATGGCCTTGCCTTCGAAGATGAGCGGGTTGAGCAGGGCGATCTGGATGAAGACCAGGCAGAGCAGGGCACCGGTCACCGCGAACATCAGGTGGAACGGCAGGCTGAGCACACCGATCACGTTGTGCGCGTCCTGCCACATCTGCTTGAGGTTGCGGCCGGGGCGCAGCGCGAACAGGTCACCCAGCAGCTTGGGCAGGTGGATGACCAGGCCGCTGAGCAGGGCCATGCCGTACAGCAGGCTGACGATGCCCATCACGTAGATGCCGGCCACCGGCAGGCCCAGGCTGTAGTGCAGTTCGTTGACCAGCTCGGCCAGGCCCGCCTGCGGCGGCGTGGCGCTGCCGCCTGTATTGCCGGGCCAGGCATAGCGCCAGCCGCCGTCGGCACCCTGCCAGTAGGCCAGCGGCTGCGGGTGCTCGGCACCGGGGAAGGTCATGCCGACATGACGGCGTGCTTCCGGGTGCTTGGCCAGCACGTCGTCCAGCAGGTACTGCGCGTCGTCCAGACCGGCCGGCAGCACGCTGGCCGCACCCGGCGTCTGCCACAGCGGCAGATCGTGGTGGAACAGGGTGAGGGCACCGGCGTAGAACGCCACGAACAGGCCGAAGCCGGCCACCAGGCCGACCCAGGTGTGCAGGGTGGTGAAGGTACGCAGGGTCTGCGAACTGAATTTCATGCGGGATGTCCTGCGCTCGTTCTCATTGCACCGCGCCGCTCAGGCGCAGCAGCCACAACACGGCGAAGCCGGCGGCGGCGCAGCCGGCAGGTACCAGCCAGGCGTGCGCCACGGTGCGGAAACTGAAGGCCCACAGCGCTGCCAGCATCCACAGCGGGACGAAGGCGATCAAGGCCGGCACCACCGCGCTCGGCCACGGCCCCGGCGGCAGCCAGGTCAGCAGGCCGGTGGCGGCGGCGGCAAGGAAGAACCCGACGAAGATGCCGGACAGGGCACGCATCCACATCAGCGCGGCTCCCGTGCGCTGCCATCCACCGCCGGGCGGTGCCAGGCGGCCAGCGCCGGCAGCAGCAGGGCCACCAGCATCCAGGTGCACAGCATCGCCACCAGCCCGGCGGCAACGCCCAGTTCGGCCATCCACAGCCACAGCGAGGCGACCGCGGCGACCAGGCCGATCTGCCGGCCCAGGCGGCCGGCGCGACGCAGGCGCGGCCAGCGGCAGTGCGGCGAGGCCGCGTAGAACGCCAGCGCGGAAAACATCGCCGACAGCACGGCCAGGCTGCAGAAGCCCAGCGTCGACAGGCCCACGGTGATCATCGTCGGCTCACCACTGGTAACGCAGGCTGGCGGTGACGGTGCGCGGATAGCCGTAATAGCATCAGGTGGCGCTGTTGCAGGCCGACACGTACTTCTTGTCGGTGGCATTGGCGGCGTTCACCTGCAGGCGCCACGGGCCACGGTCGTAATGCACGCTGGCATCGAATAGGGTGAACGACGGGGTATACCAATCGTTGTAGATGTCGCCGTAGATGCCGCCGTTGTAGCGCACGCCCGCACCGAAGCCGAAGCCGCTCAGCGCGCCGGCGGTGAAGGTGTAATCGGCGCCGAGCGAGGCGCTTTCCTTCGGTACCAGCGCCACCCGCTTGCCCAGCGAAGCGGCATCGGTGCTGCGGCGGACCTTGGCGTCCAGGCGGGTGTAGCTGCCGTACACGCTCAGGCCTTGGCCGATGTTCCAGCGGCCTTCCAGTTCGGCGCCGCGCACGCGGGTCTGGCCCTGCTGGATCGAGAACAGGGTGTGCTGCGGGTCGACGGTGAGCGTGTTGTCCTGCTCGATCTGGTAGGCGGCGGCGGTCAGCAGCAGGCGGCCGCCTTCGGGCTGGTACTTCACGCCCGCCTCGAACTGCTCGCCGGTGGTCGGCACGAATGCGCGGCCTTCGAAATCGGTGCCGATGGTGGTCTGGAACGACTGCGACCAGCTGACGTAGGGGCTGACGCCGTTGTCGAACAGGTAGTTCACGCCGACCCGGCCGGAGAACTGGTCATCGCTCTGGTGCGCGGTGCCGGTGCCGCCGATGCGCTGTTCGGTATCGGTGCCGACCCAGTCCTGGCGGCCGGCCAGGGTCACCAGCCAGCGGTCGATGCGGATCTGGTCCTGCAGGTACAGGCCCAGCGTGCCCTGCGTCTGCACCTGCCGCGAGGTGTAGTCGGGCACCTGCACCGGCGCGCCGTACACCGGGTTGTAGGCATCGAGGGTGGGGGCGCCAAACAGGAATGCCGAGGCGTAATCGTCGCGCGCGCGGCGGTAGTCCAGCCCGGCCAGCACGGTGTGCTCGACGCGGCCGCTGTGGAAGCGGAAGGTCAGGTTGTTGTCGATGGACACGCTCTCGGAGGTGTTCATGCGCGGATAGTAATAGCGCACCAGCTCGGTGCTGTCCGGCGCGACCAGACCGAACAGGCCCAGGCTGCCGTGGCTGGCATCGACTTCGGCCCAGCTGTAGCGCACGTTCTGGTTGAACACGGTGCCGTCGCCGAAATCGTGGCGGAACTCATAGCCCAGCGACGCGGCTTCCTTGGTGTAGTCGTTCACGCCCGGCTCGCCGCTGAAGAAATGGCGGGAGATGTAACGGCCGTTGGCACCGGGCACCACCGTGCCCTGGTAGGGCAGGAAACCACCGGTCTCGACCGTATCGTTCTTCTGGTAGCGGGCCAGCACGGTCAGCGAATTGGCTTCGTCCGGCGTCCAGGTGATGGACGGCGCGAGGTAGTAGCGGTCGTCATGCACCTGGTCGATGACGTTGTCGCTGTTGCGGGCCAGGCCGACCAGGCGGTACAGCACGCTGCCGCTGTCATTGAGCGCGCCGCCGATGTCGAAGGCGGCCTGCTTCAGGCCGTAGTTGCCGACCTGCAGTTCCACTTCCTGCAGCGGGTTGGCGCTGGGGCGCTTGCTGACGAAGTTGACCAGGCCGCCCGGCGGCATCGCGCCGTAGTTGACCGAGGCCGGGCCCTTCAGCACGTCGATGCGCTCCAGGCCATACGGCTCGATGCGCGATTCACCGGTCCAGGTGCCTTCCACCGTGGCCAGGCCATCGAGGTAGCGGGCGGGCTTGAAGCCGCGCACCAGCAGCCAGTCGCTGCGGGTGTCCTCGCCGTACTGGCCGCCCTGGGCGCCGGCGGTGTACCACACCGCTTCCTCCACGCCGTGGATGCCACGGTCGCGCATCTGCCGGTCGGTGATGACCGAGATCGACTGCGGAATCTCGCGCAGCGGGGTGTCGGTCTTGGTCGCGCTGCCGCTCTCGGTGGCGATCGGCGCAGTGACCTGAACGGTGTCCAGGGTGCGCGCCTCGTCGGCCTGGGCTACGGCCGGGAGCGTGCCGGATACGACAGTGGCAAGGGCAAGCGCGAGGGCCGACAGCGGGGCACGGAACAGGCCGGTACGGACCGGCAGCGACTGCGTAGACATGGGCGGATCCAGAGCCGGGAAGGGGCGCGCCACACGCGAGTGAGAAACGCCTGCGTATGGTAATCATTGACATCTGGCCCCGCCAGCGAACGCCATTCAGCCGTCCCGGCAGGGCCACGGCCCGGCTGGCTTGGGCTTTGCCGCGCGCTGGTTTAAGATCGTCGCAGAACCCTGACTGGAACAAGGTGGCCCGCGCCCAGCGCCGGCCGAGCGTGCGACATGAGCACTACCACCGCCCACCGCTGACCTGCCCCCGAAGGCCCTGTTCCGCAGGCGCCCTCGCGGCGCTTTTTTATTGCCCGGGCACCGCCCGGAACGCTTTCCAGCCCGCCCGAGCGGGCCCCGCACGAAGCCATTGCGATGATCAATATCACCCTTCCCGACGGCAGCCGCCGCGAATTCGAAAATCCCGTCAGCGTCATGGACGTCGCCCAGTCGATCGGCGCCGGCCTGGCCAAGGCCACCATCGCCGGCGCCGTCGATGGCGTGCTGGTCGATGCCAGCGACGTCATCGACCACGATGCCAGCCTGCGCATCATCACCGCCAAGGACGAGGAGGGCGTGGAAATCATCCGCCACTCCTGCGCCCACCTGGTCGGCCACGCCGTCAAGCAGCTGTACCCGGACGTGAAGATGGTGATCGGCCCGGTCATCGCCGAGGGCTTCTACTACGACATCTATTCCGAGCGCCCGTTCACGCCGGAAGACATGGCCGCCATCGAGAAGCGCATGGGCGAGCTGATCGCCCAGGATTACGACGTCATCAAGAAGGTGACGCCGCGCGCCGAAGTGGTCGAGATCTTCAAGGCCCGTGGCGAGGACTACAAGCTGCGCCTGATCGAGGACATGTCCGACGACATCCAGGCGATGGGCATGTACTACCACCAGGAATACGTGGACATGTGCCGCGGCCCGCACGTGCCGAACACGCGCTTCCTGAAGGCCTTCAAGCTGACCCGCATTTCCGGCGCCTACTGGCGTGGCGATGCGCAGAACGAACAGCTGCAGCGCATCTACGGCACCGCATGGGCCGACAAGAAGCAGCTCGAGGCGTACATCAAGCGCATCGAGGAAGCCGAAATGCGCGACCACCGCCGCATCGGCAAGCAGCAGGACCTGTTCCACCTGCAGGAAGAGGCCCCGGGCCTGGTGTTCTGGCACCCCAAGGGCTGGGCGCTGTGGCAGGTGGTCGAACAGTACATGCGCAAGGTCTACCGCAGCAGCGGCTACGGCGAAGTGCGCTGCCCGCAGATCCTGGACGTCAGCCTGTGGAAGAAGTCCGGCCACTGGGACAACTACCAGGACAACATGTTCTTCACCGAATCGGAGAAGCGCACCTACGCGGTCAAGCCGATGAACTGCCCGGGCCATGTCCAGGTGTTCAACCAGGGCCTGCACAGCTACCGCGACCTGCCGATCCGCTACGGTGAATTCGGTTCCTGCCACCGCAACGAGCCGTCCGGCGCGCTGCACGGCATCCTGCGCGTGCGTGGTTTCACCCAGGACGACGGCCATGTGTTCTGCACCGAGAACCAGATCGAATCGGAAGTGACCGCGTTCCACCAGCAGGCGCTGGCGGTCTACCAGCACTTCGGTTTCGACGAGATCCAGATCAAGATCGCCCTGCGCCCGGAATCGCGCCTGGGTGATGACGCCACCTGGGACAAGGCCGAAGGCGCGCTGCGCTCGGCGCTGACCGCCTGTGGCGTGGAATGGCAGGAGCTGCCGGGCGAGGGCGCCTTCTACGGCCCGAAGATCGAGTACCACCTGAAGGACGCGATCGGCCGTACCTGGCAGCTGGGCACCATGCAGGTCGACTTCATGATGCCGGGCCGCCTGGGCGCCGAGTACGTGGACGAAAACAGCCAGAAGAAGCACCCGGTCATGCTGCACCGTGCCATCGTCGGCTCGATGGAGCGTTTCCTGGGCATCCTGATCGAGCACCACGCCGGCCAGTTCCCGGCCTGGCTGGCCCCGACCCAGGTGGTGGTGGCCAACATCACCGACGCCCAGGCTGAATACGTCGCGGGCGTGACTAAAACCCTTGCGGAGCAAGGCTTCCGCGTCAGCTCCGATTTGCGTAACGAGAAGATCGGCTATAAAATCCGCGAGCATACGTTGCAGCGCGTGCCTTACCTGCTGGTCATCGGTGACCGCGAGAAGGAAAATGGAGCTGTGGCGGTGCGTACGCGTTCTGGCGAAGACCTTGGCAGCATGAGCCTGCAGGCCTTCATCGAGCGGCTCCAGGCCGAGGGCGCGTAAGCAAAGGTCCGGTCCGGGCGCACAGGCACCCGGACCGGTTCGATACCCTTGGGAGAACGTAATATCAGCACCCCTGACAACAAACAGAACCGCAAGAATCAGGAAATCCGTGTGCCGCGCGTTCGCGTGATCGGCAGTGACGGAGAAATGATCGGCGTGTTGTCGCGCGACGAAGCGCTGTCCATGGCCGAAGATGAAGGCCTGGACCTGGTTGAAATCCAGCCGCAGGCCGATCCGCCGGTCTGCAAGATCATGGATTTCGGCAAGTTCAAGTTCGAAGCGCAGAAGAAGGCCAGCGAGGCCAAGAAGAAGACCAAGCAGGTCGAGATCAAGGAAGTGAAGTTCCGTCCGGTCACGGACGAGGGCGACTACCAGATCAAGCTGCGCAAGATGCGCGGTTTCCTTGAGGAAGGCGACAAGATCAAGGTCAACATCCGCTTCCGTGGCCGTGAAATGAGCCACCAGGAACTGGGGCGCGAGATGGCCAACCGGATCGAGACCGATCTGGGTGAGGACATCGTCATCGAATCCCGTCCGCGCCTGGAAGGGCGTCAGATGGTCATGATGATCGCGCCGAAGAAGAAGACCTGAGGCCTGCAGGGCTGCCTTTCGGGGCGCTTGGCTGAATGGTTCAGGGTGAAGGGACGCCATTGGCGTCCCTTTGCTTTTGCAGCAGGACGGAAAAAGGGTTGCAGGGGCTGGTGACAGGGCGGTTTTGCCTGTATCATGCCCGGCTCGACCCACCCAGGACGGGTCGTACGCCGATCATGGCAGGACGGAAAGAGTGGCCACGGCCACCGCCAGATCAGTCAGAAACCAGGGTCACCCCCATCAAGGACATTGCAATGCCCAAGATCAAGACCAACCGGGCAGCGGCCAAGCGTTTCCGCAAGACCGCCTCGGGCAAGTACAAGTGCGGCCACGCCAACCGTAGCCACATCCTCACGAAGAAAGCGACCAAGCGTAAGCGTAATCTGCGTCAGACGGGCCATGTCCGTGCAGAAGACGCAGGCCGTCTGGACCGCATGCTCCCTTACCTCTGAGGAACTGAAAAATGGCACGAGTTAAGCGTGGCGTACAGGCGCGTCGCCGCCACAAGAAAATCCTTGATCTGGCGAAGGGCTACTACAATGCCCGTCGCAAGGTCTTCCGCGTCGCCAAGCAGGCGGTCATCAAGGCACAGCAGTACGCCTACATCGGCCGTAAGCAGAAGAAGCGCAACTTCCGTTCGCTGTGGATCACCCGTATCAATGCGGCTGCCCGCATCAACGGCCTGAGCTACAGCCGCTTCATGAACGGCCTGCTGAAGGCCGGCATCACCCTGGACCGCAAGGTCCTGGCTGATATCGCCGTGCACGACGCAGCTGGTTTTGCTGCACTGGCCGAAAAGGCCAAGGGCGCACTGGCGGCATAAGTCCTTCCCGATGCCGTTGCCGTTCAACGGGAACGGTGTCAGGTAGAGGCAATGCATGGGGAAGGGCGCAAGTCCTTCCCCATTCTTTTTTGGGTCCCGGCAACGCCGCAGGCGCGCGGTGCGGGGACCGGCGGTGGCGACAGGGGTCGGCCCTTCGCGCATCGCGATGGCAGACCGACTGGAGTTCCGGCCCCCCATGAGCGACATCCAATCCCTCACCACCCAGGCGCTGGCCGATGTGGCCGCCGCACAGAGCCCCGACACGCTGGAACAGCTGCGCGTGGCCCTGCTCGGCAAGAGCGGCAGCATCACCGCCCAGCTCAAGCAGCTCGGCACTCTGCCGGCCGACGAGCGCAAGGCCGCCGGTGAAGCCATCAACCAGGCCCGTGACGCGCTGTCCAGCGCGCTGGGCGAGCGCAAGGCCGTGCTGGAAAACGCCGCACTGGATGCGCGACTGGCCGCCGAAGCGATCGACATCACCCTGCCGGGCCGCAACGGCGACCGCGCCGGCCTGCACCCGATCACCCGCACCCTGGAACGCATCACCGGCATCTTCGGCCGGCTGGGCTACGAGCTGTCCGAGGGTCCGGAAATCGAGGACGACTGGCACAACTTCGAGGCGCTGAACTTCCCGCCGCACCACCCGGCGCGCGCCATGCACGACACCTTCTACTTCGGCGATGGCCGCCTGCTGCGCACGCATACCTCCGGTGTGCAGGTGCGCTACATGGGCGAGCACCAGCCGCCGCTGCGCATGATCGCCGCCGGCAAGGTGTACCGCAGCGACAGCGACCAGACCCATTCGCCGATGTTCCACCAGGTCGAAGGCCTGCTCGTGGATGAGCACTCCACCTTCGCCGACCTGAAGGGCACGCTGGCCGAATTCGTCCGTGCCTTCTTCGAGCGCGATTTCGAAATGCGCTTCCGCCCCAGCTACTTCCCGTTCGTTGAACCCGGCGCGGAAGTGGACATCGCCTGGCAGCAGCCCGACGGCAGCACCCGCTGGCTGGAAGTGCTCGGCTGCGGCATGGTCCACCCGAACGTGCTGCGCAACGTCGGCATCGATCCGGAGCGCTACACCGGCTTCGCCTTCGGCCTGGGCGTGGAGCGCTTTGCGATGCTGCGCTACGGCGTCAACGACCTGCGCGCGTTCTTCGAGAACGACGTGCGGTTCCTGAAACAGTTCGCGTAAGCCGCAACCATGTAGAGCCGAGCCATGCTCGGCTGCTCCTAAATTCGCAGGCCCAGGCGCATGCGCCGGGCCCACCAGGGTGACACCATGAAATTCTCCGAAAACTGGCTGCGCAGCCACGTCCCGACCTCCGCTTCGCGCGATGAACTGAGCGCGGTGCTGACCGCCATCGGCCTGGAAGTGGAAGAAGTGACCGCGCTCGGCAGCGGCCTGCAGCACGTGGTCGTGGCACGCATCGTCGAAGCCGTGCGCCATCCCGAAGCCGACCGCCTGCAGGTGTGCAAGGTCGACGCAGGGCAGGGCGAACTGCTGCAGATCGTCTGCGGTGCGCCGAACGCGCGCCCGGGCCTGGTTGCACCGCTGGCCATGGTCGGCGCGCAGATCGGCGATCTGGCGATCAAGCCGGCCAAGCTGCGCGGCGTCGAATCCAACGGCATGCTGTGCTCGGCCAAGGAACTGGGCCTGGACACCGATGCCTCGGGCCTGCTGGAACTGCCTGATGACGCGCCGGTCGGCCAGACCCTGGTCGAGTACCTGGGCCTGCCGGACGCCAGCATCGAGATCAAGCTGACCCCGAATCGCGCCGACTGCTTCAGCGTGCGTGGCATCGCCTACGACGTGGCCGCGGCCACCCGCAGCGAAGTGCTGGATTTCGCCGCCGACGCCATTGCCGCGGTCGGCAGCCGTGAGCTGTCCATCCAGCTCGACGCCGGCGCCGAAGCGCCGCGTTACCTGGGCCGCGTCATCGAAGGCGTCAACGCCGCCGCCAAGACCCCGCTGTGGATGGCCGAGCGCCTGCGCCGCAGCGGCGTGCGTCCGGTCTCGCTGCTGGTCGACATCACCCAGTACGTGATGCTGGAACTGGGCCAGCCGATGCACGCCTACGACCTGGGCACCCTGCAGGGCAGCATCGGCGTGCGCCGTTCGCGCTCCGGCGAAGCCATCAAGCTGCTGGACGGCCGCGATGCGGTGCTGGACGAGAGCTTCCTGGTGGTGACCGACGCCGACCGTGCGGTCGGCCTGGCCGGCCTGATGGGTGGCTTCGACACCCGCGTCACCGACGATACCACCGCCGTGTTCCTGGAGGCCGCGCACTTCGCGCCGGCCGCCATCATGGGCCGTGGCCGCAAGCTGGGCCTGCACACCGATGCCGGCCACCGCTTCGAGCGTGGCGTCGACCCGGCGCTGCCGCGCACCGCCATCGAATACGCCACCCGCCTGGTGCTGGACCTGGCCGGCGGTACCCCGGCGCCGGTCACCGAGGCGGTCAATCAGGCCGATCTGCCGCAGGCAGCGACGATCGCCCTGCGCCGCGCCCGCATCACCCGCGTGCTGGGCATCACCATTGAAGACGCCGAAGTCGAGCGCATCCTGCGCGCGCTGGGCATGGGTGTGACCGCGGCCGGCGAAGGCTGGCAGGTGACCGCGCCGAGCCGGCGCTTCGACATCGCCATCGAAGAAGACCTGATCGAGGAGCTGGCCCGCATCCACGGCTACGAGCAGATCCCGACCACCCTGCCGGGTGGCGCGGCGCGCGTGGCGATGCCGACCGAGACCCAGCTGGACGTGCTGAGCGTGCGTCGCCAGCTGGTCGCCCGCGACCTGCAGGAAACCCTGAACTTTGCCTTCGTCGACGATGCATTGCTGACCCAGTGGCAGCTGCGCGACAACCTGGTGCCGCTGGCCAACCCGCTGTCGGCCGAGCTGGCGGTGATGCGCCCGGCGCTGCTGCCGGGCCTGGTCGCCACCCTGGGCCGCAATGCCGCCCGCCAGCTGGGCCGCGTGCGCCTGTTCGAGGTCGGCCGGGTGTTCGCCCAGCAGACCGGCGAGACGTCGCCCGGCGAAAGCCGGCCCGCACCGCTGGAAACCCCGCGCGTGGCCGCCGCCGTCTGTGGCGATGCGCAGGCCGTGCAGTGGGGCCTGCCGACCCGCAAGGTCGACTTCCATGACCTGAAGGGCGACCTGGAATCGCTGGCCGCCGCCAGCGGTGCCGTGCTCGAATTCCGCCCCTCGACCCGCGCCTTCGGCCATCCGGCCCGCTCGGCCGAGGTGTACCGCGATGGCGTGGTGATCGGCTGGATCGGCCAGATCCACCCGCGCCTGGCCAAGGCCATGGACATCGACGCCGACGTCTATGCGTTCGAGCTGGACCTGGAGGCGCTGTCGGCCCGTGCCCTGCCGCGTGCCGGCGAGCTGTCGCGCTTCCCGGCCGTGCGCCGCGACCTCGCGTTCCTGGTGCCTGAACAGGTGGCGTGGAGCGACCTGGCCGCGACCATCCGCCAGGCCGCCGGCCCGCTGCTGCGCGAGTTGAACCTGTTCGACCGCTACGTTGGCCAGGGGGTCGAGCCGGGATTCAAGAGTCTCGCTATGGGCTTGATTTTGCAGGACAAGTCGCGCACTCTGACGGACCGCGACGTGGAAGCGGTGGTGGCCGAGGCGGTCACTGCGATCGAACGTGAACACCACGCACGGATCCGCGGCTGAGCGGGAAGCACTCAGGGGTAGCAGGCAATGGCATTGACCAAGGCGGAGATGGCGGAAAAGCTGTTCGACGAAGTCGGTCTGAACAAGCGGGAAGCCAAGGAATTCGTCGACGCGTTCTTCGATGTGCTGCGTGAAGCGTTGGAACAGGGACGTCAGGTGAAGCTGTCCGGCTTCGGTAATTTCGATCTGCGGCGCAAGAACCAGCGCCCGGGTCGCAACCCCAAGACCGGCGAGGAAATTCCGATTTCCGCCCGTACGGTGGTCACCTTCCGTCCGGGCCAGAAGCTCAAGGAGAGGGTGGAAGCTTATGCTGGATCCGGGCAGTAACCGCGAACTACCGCCGATCCCGGCCAAGCGCTACTTCACCATCGGTGAAGTAAGCGAGCTGTGCGACGTCAAGCCGCACGTGCTGCGCTACTGGGAAACCGAATTTCCCAGCCTTGAGCCGGCCAAGCGCCGTGGCAACCGCCGCTACTACCAGCGCCATGACGTGCTGATGGTGCGGCAGATCCGCAGCCTGCTGTACGAACAGGGTTACACCATCGGTGGCGCGCGCCTGCGGCTGGAGGGTCCGGATGCGCGCGAGGAATCCGCGTTGAGCAACCAGATCATCAAGCAGGTGCGCATGGAGCTGGAAGAAGTGCTGCAATTGCTTCGCCGGTGATCCAAAACCCAGCGTAATCCGCTATACTTCACGGCCCGCCGCACTGGCGGGTACATCGCAGCATCAGTCGGGGCGTAGCGCAGCCTGGTAGCGCATCTGCCTGGGGGGCAGAGGGTCGTCGGTTCGAATCCGGCCGTCCCGACCACTGTGATGAAACAGAAAGCCTGCGCAGCGATGCGTGGGCTTTTTTGTTGGCTCTCCCCGTGGCGCGCGATACCGGGCGTTCAGGCCCGCAGCCCATGCAGCCGGGCAGTTCCCTTATCATCAGCGGACATCCTATCGCATCGGTTTTCTTCCAGTGCCCACCGTCGCGCCAGCAGGCGGAGCCCCGGCTCCGGCCACCGGCGGCAACGGCGCGCGTGCTGGACGATGCGCGGACCACGACGACCACAGGGGGTTGCGTTGATCAGCAGTATCGTCATTCATCGCTCGGCCGGCGCAGGCGCGGCCGGCGTCCATGTCCTGGACACCACGTTCAAGGACAAGCGTGTCTTTGTGTCCTGGGGCCTGCGCGGCGAGGACCTCAGCCGCGAAGCCGAACCGGCCGAAACCGTTGCCGCGCGCCAGGCGCTGCAGCGCGAATCGCGGCAGGTCGAAGGGCCTCGCAGCACCGAAGTCTTCATTGCCAACCAGGCAGCCACGGCCATCAGCGTGTATCGCATGCTGAGCGAAGCACGCAGCGGCGACGCCGTGTTCTTCCTGTGCGATTCGCCCACGGTGGTCGAATGGCTGGTGACCGCGCTGGAAATACGCGAAGGCTGAAAGACGGGGTCAGAGCCCTTCGCGTTGCGAAGGGATCCGACCCCTGGCCAGCGCGGCATCCACGGCGGCGCGCGCGTGCAGGGTGGTGGTGTCGAACAACGGCACCGGGCTGTCCTGCGCGCGGACCAGCAGCATGATTTCGGTGCAGCCCAGGATGATCGCTTCGGCGCCGCGCGCGACCAGGCGCTGGATCACTTCCACATATACCTGTCGCGAGGCCTCGCTGACCACGCCGGCAATCAGCTCGCGGTAGATGATGTCGTGCACGTCGCGGCGGTCGTCGGCGTCCGGCACCAGCACCTCCAGCCCGAAGCGTTCGCTCAGCCGGCCGCGGTAGAAGTCCTCTTCCATGGTGAACGCCGTGCCGAGCAGACCGACCGTGCGCACGCCCGTGCACAGGATGGCCTCCGCGGTGGGATCAGCGATGTGTAGCAGCGGCAGTGGGCAGGCGGCTTCCAGCTGCGGCGCCAGCTTGTGCATGGTGTTGGTGCAGACCACCAGCAGCTCGGCGCCACCGGCCTGCAGCCGTCGCGCGGCATCGATCATCTCCGCGCCCAGTGCATCCCAGTCGCCGTCGTGCTGCAGCTGTTTGATGCGGGCGAAATCCACCGACCACAGCAGCAGCTGCGCCGAGTGCGCACCGCCCAGCCGCTGGCGGACATCCTCGTTGATGAGGCGGTAGTACTGCGCCGAGCTTTCCCAGCTCATGCCGCCGATCAGGCCCAAGGTCTTCATGCGTGTCTCCGTGCTGGAAGCCGCATTGCAGCACAGACCGGCCCCGCTTGCTGGCCGCCTTCTGTAACCGTCGATCGCGCCCCAGGCTGTACGTACCGCCGCGCGGCGCCAGCCCGTAAGCTGGTGGGCTTCCCGCGTCGAGAACAGCAATGGCCCTGCAAACCTGGTGGTGGTTCCTCGCCACGGTCTTCGTGTTGTGCGGCACGCCGGGCCCGAACATGCTGCATATCCTCGGTCGCAGCGTCGGCCTCGGTTTCCGCCGCAGCGTGCCGGCCATGGCGGGCTGCCTGCTGGCCATGCTGCTGGTGCTCGCCGCCTCCGCCGCAGGACTGAGCGCGCTGCTGCGTTCCTCGCCGATGCTGTTCGAGGTGCTGCGCTATCTCGGCGTGGCCTACCTGGCCTGGCTGGGCATCAAGGCGTGGCGCGACAGTTGTCGGCCGGCCCCGGCGGCCAGCGCAGGCGAACCGCTGCTGGAGCCGGCCCACGGTGCAGGGGCGGTCTTTCGCGGCGGCCTGCTGGTGGGCCTGAGCAACCCGAAGCTGTTGCTGTTCGCCGCCGCGTTCCTGCCGCAGTTCGTCGATCCCGCACGTGCGCAGGGGCTGCAGTACACCGTGCTGGTGGCCACCTTCGCCAGCTGCGAGCTGTTCTGGTACGTGATGTATGCCGCCGGCGGCCACAGCCTGCGTCGCTGGCTGTCCAGGCCCTTCGCGCAGCGCTGGTTCGAGCGCCTGGTGGGCAGCGTGTTCCTGGCCTTCGCGGTCGCGCTGCTGCGTTTCCGTCCGCGCTGAATGTTCACGCCGCGCGCGCGGCGCGCTCACGGGGCGGGCATCGGAAGCTGCTTAACCTGTTCATACCGTCAGCTTCCCCAGGGGAAAGGATCGATATGATCAAGTGGGCCATCATCTTCGCCGTCATCGGCCTCATCGCCGGTGTACTCGGCTTCGGTGGCATCGCCGGTGCCGCAGTCGGCATCGCCAAGTTCCTGTTCTGGGCCGGCATCATCATCGCGGTAATCCTGTTCCTGATCGGCATGAGCATTGCCAAGAAGGTCGCCTGATCGCCTGTCCACGGCTGCAGGCAGCAGCGCGCTCAGTGCGCGCTGCTTTTCGAGAACAGATTGATCACCAGTACGCCCGCGCAGATCAGGCCGATGCCGATCGCCCAGCTCAGCCGGGCGTGCACAGTTTCATCGCCTCGGCCGCCATGGCCAACGCATTGCGGCGCTCTTCCTCGTCCAGCGGCCGACCATAGGCCGTCGCCCAGTAACCATCGGCGGCACAGCGCGCCGTGTACAGGCGTGGGTCGCTGGCCTCGCTTGGGAACTCCGCCAGCATGCCGCGCATCCATTCGCGCCAGTGCGCCAGCATCGCCGGTTCCAGCAGGTTGGCCATCGTCAGGCCGATGTCGTCATACTGGGTCTGCTGCAGCAGGTGATCGAAGGTGACCTCGACGTAGGCGCGGGTAAAGCAGCCGTGGCTGGCGGGTGCCCGCTGCATGTGCGCGCGCAGGTCCTGCTCGAAATCATCGAGCATCGCGCCCAGCGTGGCATCCAGCAGCGCCTGCTTGCTGCTGTAGTGGTGGAACAGGGCGCCCTTGCTGACCCCGGCGGCAGCGGCGACGTCCTGCACCGTCAACGCGGCCAATCCTTCCTGCCGGATCAGGCGGGCGGTGGCGTCCAGCAGGGCCTGGCGCACGAGATCGGGCGCCTTGCGGCGGGTGAGGGCAGGGGATGCGGACATGGGAGAAGGAAACCGACTGGACGGTATCATTGTAGCCCAGCGCTGCCCGGCTCAGTCCAGGTAGACCGACAGCCCGGTGGCGAACTGAAGATCCGGGCTCTCATCGTCCAGCCCTACATCGAATGAAACATCGAGCTGGACGCTGGGCCGCACCCGCCAGCTCAGTCCCGCGCCGGCAATGGACGGGTCGGGGCCATCGCTGACGTCGAAGAAACCGGCTTCCAGGTAGGTGGACACCGTCGGCGTGGCCTGCAGCGAAATGCTGGGCGCCCAGGTGGTCGTGCGTTGGCCGGCACCGCGCTGCTGCTGCGCGAACAGCGCCAGCTGCCATTGATCGCTGAGGGATTGTTCGACGCTGACCGCCAGCGCGTATTGGCGACCGTCGCTGAAGGCGGCATCGCCGCGCGCCACCACGGCTGAGGCCAGTACGGCCCAGGCGGTGCGGTCATTGCTGCCCGGGCCGGCCCATTTCAGGCCCGCGCTGCTGTCGCCGGCCCCGCGCAGGCGGCCCTGTGCGCCATCCGGCGCGCGCAGGCGCTGGCGGTTCCAAGGCGTGCCGGAGAGCTGTAGTTCCAGGCCGGGCGCCAGTCCGGTGCGCAGCAGGATATCGCCTGACCAGGTCGTGCTGCGGAGACCCTCGGCGCCGGTTTCGCGCAGGTAAGCAGGCAGCCCGAACTCGAGCGCGGCGGCCCCGCGAGGCACCGTGTCGGTGCCAGCGCCAAGGCCGGGCCGGTCAAAGTCGGGAGGGCTGGAGGGTGGCGCCGCCTGTGCGGACAGGCAGGCCACGGAAAGGCCGAACAGAACGATGCACTGGCGCATGCTGGCCGACGAGCCCGGGAGGTGGTGCCGAGCATGCGCGGCCGGCGCGTCGGGGCGCCGTGAACGCCGGGCTCAGTCGTCGATGCGGGCGAAACGCGGCTGCGGGCCGTGCTCGCCCGGTACCTGCTCGACGAACATGGCGTACGGGCGTACCCAGAGGCCGCCTTCGCCATACAGGGCGCGGTAGAGCACCTGCGGCTGCAGGGTCTCGCTGCTGCGCACGATATCGATCACTTCGTAGAGGCCGCCCTTGAAATGGCGGTAACGGCCCGGCTCGAGGCGGGGCAGGGGGCTGAGGTCGGACATGCGGGAAGTTTACTTCCGCGCGGGCGTGGGCGGCAGCGCGCACCACGCGTCGATGGCCTCGGCGGTGTTGGCCAGGCCCTGGGCCTGGGCCAGCTCCCACGGCCGCTCACAGCGTCCGCTGCGCTGGCACCACTGGTAGCCGGCCGAACCGATGCAGCCGTGTTCGTCGCGATCACCACCGACAACCGGCGCGGCGGTGGTCGGGTCGCGGGCAGGCGCGGGTTCGGGTTGGGCGCAGCCGCCCATGGCCAGCATCAGCAGCACCGGCAGGAAAGCGGTCTTCATCGGCGTGGCCTCGGGTGCGGGGGCCTCAGTGTCGGCCGCATCCGCCCGGGCGACAAGCGCTCAGCTGATGCTGGCGCGCACCAGTTCCTCGAACAGGACCAGATAGCTGGCCACGAAGTAGAACTTCAGCAAGGTCGAACGCTGCATCGGAAGCGAGGTGCGCATGTGGAAGGGGCCCCTGTTAGTGACGGTAGTGTGAAGCGCCGCTGACTTCGTGACAAGAGTCACGAAAAACTTTCACTAAACGGACTCAGGGATGTGATGGGGGTGGTGTTCTGACGTTCTGGTCAGGAATTTTCGTACTAATCCGATAGGCACTCCCTGACGAGCTCCCTAGGGTGGGCGGCAACCGCAGGCGCCCCGGCGCCGCAGCCCTTTCCCTTCAAGGAGTCCACTATGGTCATTACCGTCAAATGCAGTGCCGCGCACTGGTCCGTCCTGGACCCGGCGACCGCGGTCGCCGAACCCTTCGCCAGTGGCGCCGCCGCCTTCGATGCCGCCCTGCTGCGCGCCAGCGACCACCACCGCCGCACCGGCCAGGACAGCACGGTGCGCGTGGAGGCGCTGGGCAACACCGTGGACGCGGTGCATTTCGGTCACTGAAGCGGTGGCGCACGAAGGTCAGGCGGCTTCGGCCTGCGCCAAGGCCCGTTCGACGAAGCGGCACAGCCAGGTTGCGCTGATGTTCTTGCCGCAGACGTGGCCGATCTGCCTGGGAAACGCCTTGTCGCGCAACAGCTGCTGCGGTTGGCGGGCAAGCACCAGGATGTGCAGGTCCCGACGGAGGCAACAGATGCGGCGCAACAAAGGTGTGCCGTCGGTCTGGCCTAACGTCGGCATGCAGGGGTCGATCACCAGCAGGCTGCAACGAGGATCGGCGACCCGCATCAGTACTTCGGAAGGCGAGCGGGCTTCGTGGATTGTTTCCGTGCGCAGGTGTGGGCGGATCTGCTGACTCAGCTCGCGACGAATCCAGGGATTGGCGTCGGCGATGACCAAGGTGGCCGAGAGCGACCTGCGTTCATTGCTTCCGTCTGCCATCAGTAATACCTGGAGCGTTGTTGCAGGGATACAGCGGTGGGAATGACCATGCCGGACCTGTCCGGATCACAAGCGTCGGCACATTTCGGGCAGCAGGTCATTGTCCATGATGGTGCTCGTGCATCTCCACGCGCGCGTACTGGTATCGCGGTCGAGGGTCAGGGATGCCGACATCCCCAGGTATCGATCACTTTTTATACTGCAGTGGATACTCAGGCTCTGACTAGTGCGACTGATCTGGAAGCGCTCACAGTGCTCGCCGACCGGTGGCAGGCCGAGTTGCTCAGGCGATGGGAGACTTAGATTCCCAAACCCTTCGGCGATGACCAGTTCCACGCCGGGCTTTCCGCTTGCGAGCTCGGACAGCGCGGCACTGATCTTGGCTTTGGCAGAAAATCGCTGGTACTGAGGCAGGGCGATGATCCCGAGAATACTGATGATCGCTACCACCACCATCAGTTCGATAAGAGAAAACCCGCGGCTGCGGACTGAGTTGGTGGGCGGGAACGACGCTGGCGGTACGGAGATATGCATGTAACTCTCCCAGCTGGTGAGATTGCAGTTCAATGGGAGGACTCCGTCATGAAGTCCCCCGGTGATTTCTTGTCGGCTGTCAGCTACGGCAAGGCTCGGGCAGCAGGTTCTGGTCATGGATGTTGCTCTCGCAGTTCCAGACGCCATCCGCGCTGCGGACGAGGCTGATCGTTTGGTTGCCTGTGCCGTAGCTCGGATCATCCTTGAGCTTGCAGACCAGGCTGCTGGTGCCGCCCATGCCATCCAGCGATGCATCGAAGGACTCGCATCGCGACCCTGCCATTGGCAATCCCAGTGCCTGCGGGCTGACGCTGCTGATATCAGTGCCTTCGGCGAGCAGGGCTTCAACACCGACCTTGCCGGGCGTCACTTCGGCCAATGCTGCAGCCAGCTTGGCCTTGGCCGAGAACGACTGGTATTGCGGCAGCGCGATCATCGCCAGGATGCCGATAATCGCCACCACCACCATCAGTTCGATGAGCGAGAAACCCTCCTGTCGGGAAAGGCGAGTGGGCGTGCGGCGTGCAAGCGTGTCAGGGGTCTGCATGATGATCCTCCATGGCGGGATTAATTGAATGGGGCGCTGTGGAATGGATATTCCAGAGCGTGGCCATAGATAATCACCAGGACATTCAGGTTGATATTCAAGGATTGGTAAAAGTGTCGCGGCAGCGGTGCATTTACGATTACTTGAATGCAGCGGCACTGCACGCCGCGGGCAACAGCTGGGGATCGGCAACATCGCCTTCGCAATGCCAGGCACCCTGCGGGCTGCGACGAAGTATCAGCGTGCCGTGCACGCGTGCGTCCTCGTGCAGCTCGCAGCTCAGGCGGGCGTGCCCCGTGTCCGGGAGGTGCAGCCTGAGATGCGCGCAGAACGCGGCGCTGGCAGGCAACCCGAGATGCCTGTCGCTGGGTTCCAGTTCGCCCTCGGCGTAGCTGGTTTCGATGGCCTGGATCCCAGTGCCAAGCGTGGTCACGGTGGCGTGCAGTCGTGCTCGTTGGCTGTCGCTGTGTGTCACGGGCATCAACAGGATCACGGCAGAGAGCGTGATCAGTGCCGCAGCAACGGCGAAGGCCACCCAGGGCCGTGCCCGGGGCGGCTGCATGTCGTCTGCGGGTGGTGTGGAAGCGTGCCGCATATCGCTGGCTCCAGTGCAGTAGGTGCTGCAGGACGACGTCCACGGGCCGGGGCCGCTCTCCCCAGCGGCCCCGGCATTCCCTTCCCCTTCCTATCGTTTGTCGGTCGTGCTTTACAGCGCCAGCGAGCTTTCCACGTCCAGCACCATGCGGCGGGCGAGGGCGAGGTTGGCCTTCTGCCGGTCCAGCACGACGTAGAAGAACAGGCCCTTCTTGGCCGAGACCGGGCGCAGCACGTGGTAGGCGCGGCCCAGGGTGATCAGGACGTCTTCGATGCTGTCATTGAGGTTCAGCGCCTCGGCCGTCTTCATCTTGGCGCGCAGCACTTCGGTGTTGCCGGCCGCGGCCAGCTCCATGTCCACACCGGAGCCGGCTTCACCGAGCAGCATGCCGCTCTCGTAGTCGACCAGCGCGACGGCTTGCGCGCCGTTGATCTGCATGAGGGTGTCCAGGCATTTGTTGATCGCGGTATTCATTTCAGTGGTCCGTTGCGGGTGTTTGGAGGAAAACAGTCGTCTGAGCAGAGAGAGGGACATTCATCGGGTCGTGTTGTCGGCCAGCGTGCGCACGCACTGCTTGGCGTGCCACAGGGCATTGCCGATGACGCAGCTGTGGTCGCACGCGGTCATCAGCAGCCGCGGCTGCGTTCCGGGAATGGCCAGCATCAGCACCTTGCCGTCGGCGGCCTCGAGGATCAGCGTGTCCAGCTCGCCAAAGCGCAGTTCGCGGCCGAGCGCGCTGGCCAGGCCCAGCATCGAGCTGGTCATCGCGGCCAGGCGATCGGCGACGTTGCCCTTGGGGCCGGCCTGCGCGAGTGCGAAACCGTCGGCGCTGGCGACGACGATGGCCTGTATGCCGGACACGTCGCGTGCCAGCGCGTTCAATGCCGCTGCGGCGTGGAGGATGTCATTCATCGGCGGTCGCCATGGCGTTGCATTCGATCTGGCTCATCAGCAGGTCCATCGCAGTGATGGCCTGCTTCATGTCGCGTGGGTCCAGCGGCAGTGCGGGCAGGTGCGGCGCGTGCTCGCCCAGCCAGGCCTGCCAGTGCGGCAGCACCGGGTCGTCGGTGCGGCCGCACTTGGTAATGCCGATGACCACCGGCAGGGTCGGCGCGTGTTCGGCAATGGCCTGCAGGTGCTGGCCGGCGAGGGTGGCGTTGACGCACTTGCTGCCATCGACCAGCACGATCGCGCCTTCGGCACCGGCCAGCAGGATCGGCCAGATGTACGAGAAGCGTTCCTGCCCGGGCGAGCCGTACAGGCGCAGACGGTCGCCGCCGGGCAGGTGGATGTCGCCGTAATCCATCGCCACGGTGGTGTACTCCTTGCCCACGCTGGGGTCGGTGTTGCGCGCTTCGGTTACCACGGCCCGGCCCTGGGTGAGGGTCTGCACGAGGGTGGATTTGCCGGCACCGAGCGGGCCCATTACTACGATCTTGTGCTCACGCACGGTCATGCACTCCAGCGGATACGAAGTTGGCGCCACAGGTTGACGAGGCCGTCGGTGGGCGAGGGGCGTACCGGTGCGTCCTCACCCATGACCGGAAAGGCATAGGCGGTGAGGAAGGCGGCATTGAAGAACGACTGCACCGCGCGCTGCGGCATGTCGAGAATCTCGCAGCACGCCTGCACCGAGGCGCCCTGTTTGATCAGCAGCGCACAGAGACGGAAGTGATCGGGGCGGTGCGCGAGGATGCGGAAGTCCGGCCAGCGGCGCAGGCGCAGCTTTGCGTCCATCTGCAGCGGTGGCATCAGCCGGTCGAGCCGCGTTGCAGCCAGGCCGATGTTCCACAGCGTCGGGCGCAGCGGCAGGTTGCTGGACACGATCGCGCGCTGCACGAACAGCTCCTGCGGCACCGGGGCCAGGCTCAACGCCGGGTGCTCCTCGGCCAGCAGTTTCTGCAGCAGCGTCAGCGCGATCGGTGCGGGCGCCGTGGTCATCATGCGGTCGCTCTTCGCATCCAGCCAGCACACCGTCGCATCATCATGGACGACTGCCGCGTAGGCGGACCGGCGCGGCATCGCGGTGTCGCCGGCGAGGTGGATGCGCAGCTGCTGCACGAACGGCAGGGCGGCCGACGGCAGCGTCGCCGGCGCCATCGGTGGCGGCGCAAACAGCTCGCTGGGATCCTCGAAAGATGAGCGACGGAATCGGACCATGGGGCTCGGCGCAGTGAATGATCGGGGAGCGCCATGTAATCGTCTTTCCGGATTCCAGGCCATGAAACTATTGGGAAAGTTGCGTTTTGTTTTCGATTTCCGATGGTTTATGCAATTAGTTGAAAGCCCTGCGAATGGCTGTGTCCTGAGGATTATTGGAAAGGGCGATGTTAAGTTGACGGCGTGCGGATGGATTATTAGCGTCCTCGCTGCGCACTGCGGCGTAGCTGAACAGGGATAATCATCATGCTCACTCGAATTGCCATTGCAGACGATCATCCGATCGTGCTGCTGGGTACCCGCGTGGTGGTCGAGGCAGGCGGCCGGCACCGCGTCGTGGCGGAGGCGCACAGCGCCGAACAGCTGCTCTCCTGCTTGGCCAGCGAGCCGGTGGACCTGGTGGTGACCGATTTCTCCATGCCGGGTGGCAGCCGCTCCGATGGCCATGCGATGTTGCAGGCGCTGGGTCGCAATCACCCTGATGTGCCGGTGATTCTCGTCACCATGATCACCAACGCGACCTCGCTGCACATGGCCCTGCGTTCGGGCGTGCGTGGCCTGGTCCACAAGGGCAGTGGCGTGGACAACGTGCGCGAAGCCGTGGACGTCGTGCTGGCAGGGCGCCTCTACCTGGACCCCGTGCTGGCGCCCTGCCTGCAGGAGGCCGGACGCGAGCGGTCGCTGTCGGTCCTGTCGCCGAAGGAGCTGGAGGTGCTGCGTCTGTATGTGTCCGGGCCGTCGATCACCGAGATCGCCGCGCAGTTGCGGCGTACCGTCAGCACCATCAGCCGGCAACGTCTCTCGGCCATGCGCAAGCTCGGCATCAGCAACGACGCCGAACTGTTTGCCTATGCGTTCGAGGAAAAGCTGGGTACGCCGCATGGCGGCGTTGCCATCGGCCATTGATCCCAGGCCCCGGCGCAGCTCCGGTCAGGCCCGGTTGGGTTGCTTGAACGGATTGGGAACCGCGCCGCTTTCCCCCTCTGTGCGCCGCGCGCGGAATCCCGGATGCTTGCGCCATCGTATTCATCGGGAGAAGTGGCAATGGGCAAGGGATCAGGCTGGGGACTGGGGTGGGGCACCGTGGCGTGCCTGGTGCTGCCGATGCTGGCGGCCGCCGGTGCGGCGCAGGCGCAGAACTATGGGCATGACGACCGCTACGACAACCGTGGCAGTGGCATCGTGCGCTGCGAGTCGGTCAAGAACCGCAGCAACGAATGCCGCCTGGACGGGCGTCCGCGGCTGATCCGGCAGTTGTCCGGCTCGGCGTGCGTGGAGGGCCGCACCTGGGGCCAGTCGCGCGGTGGTGTGTGGGTGACCCAGGGCTGCCGCGCCGAGTTCGTGGGTGAATCCCGCGGCGGTGGCTGGGGCCATGGCGGCGGCTGGGGCGGCAACGGTGGCCAGGTGATCGCCTGCCATTCCAACGATCGCCGGCAGAAGTACTGCGACGCGCGCATCCGCCGCGACGTGCGCCTGGTCAAGCAGGATTCGCGCAGCCCCTGCGTGGAAGGCCGCACCTGGGGCTGGGACCGCCGCGGTGTGTGGGTCAGCGATGGCTGCCGGGCCCAGTTCCAGATCAACTGATCGGACGACGTCGGCGTTTTCGTTATTCAGATTCAGATTAATCTGATGGTGATCACAGTTCATTCCTCGTATCGTCGGCACCCGGGGGCAGTGCGCCTCCCGGTGTGCCCACCGTCATCGATACGCTGTTCAAGGAGTGAGCAACGCATGTTGATCCGTCTGCAATGTGAGCAGCGCCAGTGGCGCGTGCTGCACCCGGACAAGCCGGAACCGATCGAGTTCCGCGACGGTGTCCGCGCCTTCGATTTCGCCGAAACCCTCGCGCGCCTGCATTTCACCGACACCGGCCAGCGTGCCGCGGTGCGCGTGGAAGCCAGTGGCGCGTTCGTCGAGGCGGTCAGCTACGGCTGAGCGTCTACGTCGGGGTCGGATCCCTTTCCGCAGGAAGCGGCTCTGACCCCTCATCCACGCACGGCGTGGATCTACCGGGGCGTCGAGGTTGGGGTCGGATCCCTTTCCGCAGGAAAGGGCTCTGACCCCTTATCCACGCACGGCGTGGATCTACCGGGGCGTCGAGGTTGGGGTCGGATCCCTTTCCGCAGGAAAGGGCTCTGACCCCTTATCCACGCATGGCGTGGATCTACTGGGGCGTCGGGGTTGGGGTCGGATCCCTTTCCGCAGGAAAGGGCTCTGACCCCTCATCCACGCATGGCGTGGATCTACTGGAGCGTCGAGGTTGGGGTCGGATCCCTTTGCGCAGGAAAGGGCTCTGACCCCTTATCCACGCATGGCGTGGATCTACTGGGGGCGTCATCCACGCACGGCGTGGATCTACTCAGCTCGCCGCGCTCAGCGGCGGCGTACCGTTGGCCAGCTTCGGCCAGCGCTTCAGCACTGCCGCGCGGATGCCGGCGGCATCGATACCGGCTTCGGCCAGCAGGTCCTCGCGGCTGGCGTGGTGCTGGAAGCTGTCGGGCAGGCCCAGGTGCAGGATCGGGCGCAGCACCTCTTCGGCATTCAGCAGCTCGGCCACGGCCGAACCGGCGCCGCCGGCCACCACGTTGTCCTCGATCGTCACCAAGCCGTCGTGGCTGTTGGCCATGGCCAGCACCAGCTCGCGGTCCAGCGGCTTGATGAAACGCATGTTGACCACGCTCAGGCCCAGCTCGCGGCCCACCTGTTCGGCGGCGGCCACGCTGCTGCCGAAGGCCAGCAGGGCGACGCGGCTGCCCTGTACGCGCAGTTCGCCCTTGCCGATCGGCAGGGTCGACAGGTCGCTGCCGGCCTCCACGCCGGTGCCGGTGCCGCGCGGGTAGCGCACGGCGGCCGGGCCCGGGTGCTGCAGGCCGGTGCTCAGCATCTGCCGGCATTCGGCTTCATTGGACGGCGCCATCACCACCATGTTCGGCACGCAGCGCAGGAAGCTCAGGTCCAGGTTGCCGGCATGGGTCGCACCGTCCGGGCCGACCACGCCGGCGCGGTCGATCGCAAACAGCACGTCCAGGTCCTGGATGGCCACGTCATGCACGAGCTGGTCGTACGCGCGCTGCAGGAAGGTGGAGTAGATCGCCACCACCGGCTTGCCACCCTGGGTGGCCATGCCCGCGGCCAGGGTCACCGCATGCTGCTCGGCGATGGCCACGTCGAAGTAGCGCTGCGGGTACTCCCTGCTGAAGCGCACCAGGCCGGAGCCTTCGCGCATCGCCGGGGTGATGCCGTACAGGCGCGGCTCGGCGGCGGCGGCATCGCACAGCCAGTCGCTGAAGACGTCGGTATAGGTCGGCTTCTTGGCGCCGGTCTTGGCGACCAGGCCCTTGTCCGGATCGAACGGACCGACCGCGTGGTAACCGATCTGGTCACCCTCGGCCGGCTCGTAACCCTTGCCCTTGGTGGTCATCACGTGCAGCAGCTTCGGGCCCTTGGAGGCGCGCAGCGTCTTCAGCGTGGACAGCAGGGCGGGCATGTCGTGGCCGTCGATGGGGCCGGTGTAGTGAAAGCCCATTTCCTCGAACATGGTGGACGGCACGAACATGCCCTTCCAGTGTTCTTCCCAGCGCTTGACGAAGCGCGCGGGATTGTTCTTCTTGTCGCCAAGGATCTTCTTGCCGCCTTCGCGCAGCGCGTTGAGCGTGCGGCTGCCGGTGGCGCGGCCGAGCATCTTGGTCAGCCCGCCGACGGCCTCGGAGATCGACATGTTGTTGTCGTTGAGGATCACCAGCAGGTTCGGTTCCGGATCCATGCCGCCGGCGTGCATCAGCGCCTCGAAAGCCATGCCGGCGGTCATCGCGCCGTCGCCGATGACGGCCACGACCTTGCGGTCATCGCCCTGCGACTGGCGCGCGATGGCCATGCCCAGCGCCGCCGAGATCGAGGTGGAGGAATGGCCGACGCCGAAGGTGTCGTACTCGCTTTCCTCGCGCTTGGGGAACGGCGCCACGCCGTCCTTCTGCTTGACGGTGTGGATCTCGTCGCGGCGGCCGGTGAGGATCTTGTGCGGGTACGTCTGGTGGCCGACGTCCCAGACCAGCTGGTCGTGCGGGGTCTGGTACAGGTAGTGCAGGGCCACGGTGAGTTCGATCACGCCCAGGCCGGCAGCGAAATGGCCACCGCTCTTGCCCACCGATTCGATCAGGTAGGCGCGCAGTTCATCGGCGACCGCGCGCATTTCGGATTCGTCGAACGTACGCAGGTCATCGGGCGTCTGGATGCGCGCGAGGCGGGGATAGCGGGCAGAGTCGATCATCGTGTTCGCACTTATTCTGAACGCCCATTTTCGCCCTCAATCGGGGGTGGGGCAAGCAAACGCCGCCGCCCGTGACAGGACGGTGAGGGTTGCCGGTGCCGGTGTTCAGGTGCTGAGCTTGGATCGCTTGGGCAGCTGCGCCTTCAGGAAGGCCATCTGGTCGGCCAGGATGTTGCGGTTGGAGAGGATCAGGTGCTCGATCCAGCTGGGCCGGTAGGGGATGGCCAGCAGGGGCATGTTGGCCTGCTGCGGGGTGCGGTTGCTCTTGCGCGAGTTGCACTGGAAACAGGCGGTGACCACGTTTTCCCAGCAATCCAGGCCGCCCTTGGACAGCGGCATGACGTGGTCGCGGGTGAGGGTGGGGCGGTTGAACTGCTGGCCGCAGTACAGGCACAGGTGGGCGTCGCGGGCGAACAGGGCCGGGTTGGTCAGGTTCGGCGTGGGGTCCGGGGCGCGCGAGCGGGCGTGGCCGCGGGCGGCGATGATCGGATGCAGGTCCATGCCGCTCTGCAGGCCGCTGAGCCGGTTGGTGCCGCCGTGGATGTGCAGGCACGGGTCGCCCAGTGTCCAGGACACCGCATTGCGGGCGTAGAGACAGGCGGCGTCCTGCCAGGTGATCCAATCCAGGACGCGTCCGTGGGCGTCAAGCGAGAGCAGGCGGACGGTGCCGGGGCGATGCAGCGGGCTGGCATTGGGCGATGACGCGGCGCCCGGAGCAGAAATCGAGGCTCCGGCTTCGATCAGACCCAAGCGTGTAGTGTCTGTCTCCATCGGGAAAACAGCTTATACCCGAATCATTGCGATTTGGATATCGCCTGGAGGAGATATCCAGGTCGCAATGATTCGGGTCCGCGCATTCCTCCTATCCCCCGCGCCGTTGGCGCGCCCCCCTTAACAAAGGGGGGCTCTCCTCCAGATACATGGCCGGGGTCGGATCCCTTTCCGCAGGAAAGGGCTCTGACCCCATATCCAACCGGGGTGTCCACGCGTGGCGTGGATCTACTGGGGTGTCGAGGTCGGGGTCAGAGCCCCTTCCCGTTGGGAAAGGGATCCGACCCCTTGGGCTCAGGCGCCGAAGCGCTCGTCGTCCATCGCCATCAGCGGGGCGGCGCCGGCCTGCATCGCGGCGGCGTGGGCGAGGGTGCGCGGCAGGACGCGGGCGAAGTAGAAGCGGGCGGTTTCGCGCTTGCCCTGGGCGAAGGCGGCGCCGTGTGCGCTGGCGTCGGCGGCGGCCACGCTGCGGGCCCACCAGTAGGCCAGCACCACGTAACCCGAATAGAACAGGTAGTCGTAGCTGGCGGCGCCCAGTTCGTCCGGGTTGCCGGCGGCGCGCTTGAGCACGTCCATGGTCAGCTTGCCCCACTCGGCGGCCCTGGCCTGCAGCGGGCCGATGAACTCGGCCAGTGCCTCGTTGCCTTCGTGTTCCTTCGCGAACGCTTCGATCTCGGCCAGCATCAGCTTCAGCCCGGCGCCCTGGCTGGACGCGGTCTTGCGGCCGATCAGGTCCAGCGCCTGGATGCCGGTGGTGCCTTCATACAGCGTGGTGATGCGCGCGTCGCGGGCCAGCTGCTCCATGCCGTGCTCGCGGATGTAGCCGTGGCCACCGAAGCACTGCAGGGCGTTGTAGGTGTTCTCGATGCCCCATTCGGTCTGGCAGGCCTTGGAGATCGGGGTGAGGAAGCTGACCAGGGTGTCGGCGCGCTCACGCTCGGCGGCATCGTCGGCGCTGTGCGCCACATCGATCAGCGTGGCCGCATGCAGGGCCAGCAGGCGGCTGCCTTCGACCAGCGACTTGATGGTCAGCAGCATGCGGCGCACGTCCGGGTGCACCAGGATCGGGTCGGCGGCCTTCTCCGGGAACTTGGCGCCGCTGAGCGCGCGCGACTGCAGGCGCTCACGGCTGTACTTCAGCGCGTTCTGGTAGGCGCGCTCGGACAGGCCGATGCCCTGCAGGCCGACGCCCAGGCGTGCGGTGTTCATCATGGTGAACATCGCCTGCAGGCCCTTGTGCGGCTGGCCGACCAGGTAGCCCTGCGCACCATCGAAGTTCATCACGCAGGTGACCGAACCCTTGATGCCCATCTTGTGCTCGATCGCGCCGCAGCGCAGTGCATTGCGCTCGCCGACGTTGCCATCGCGGTCGACCTTGTACTTGGGGGTGACGAACAGCGAGATGCCCTTGGCGCCCGGAGGGGCGTCGGGCAGCTTGGCCAGCACCAGGTGCACGATGTTCTCAGTCAGGTCGTGCTCGCCGGCGGTGATGAAGATCTTGGTGCCGGTGATCGCGTAGCTGCCATCGGCATTCGGTTCGGCCTTGGTCTTCAGCAGGCCCAGGTCGGTGCCGCAATGCGGTTCGGTCAGGCACATGGTGCCGGTCCAGCGGCCTTCGATCAGCGGCTTGAGGAAGGCGTCGTGCTGCCAGGCCTCGCCGTGCTGCTTCAGCGCTTCGATGGCGCCGTGGGAGAGCAGCGGGAAATTGCCCCACGCCAGGTTGGCGGCGTTGATCATTTCGTTCAGCGGCACACCCAGGGTGTGCGGCAGGCCCTGGCCACCCAGCTCCGGTGCGGCGGTCAGGCCGGTCCAGCCGCCATCGACGAACTGGTCGTAGGCCTGCTTGAAGCCGGGCGGGGTGGTCACTTCACCAGTGGCCTGGTCGAGCACGCAGCCGATCTCGTCGCCCACGCTGTTGAGCGGTGCCAGCACGCTGGCGCTGAAGCGGCCGGCTTCTTCCAGCACGGCATCGACCACGTCGGCGGTGGCGTCGGTGAAACCCAGGCGGGCGAACAGCGGTTCGACCTTGAGCACGTCGTGCAGGGCGAAACGGAGGTCGGAAAGCGGGGCGGTGTAGCTGCTCATCGGTGACGTCTCGATCAGGACAAATGGGCGCGGCAGGCGATGCCGCGGCGAAAGGGGAGTCTCAGCGCAGCACGCCGGGCAGGCCCGGGGCCTGGTTGAGGGTGCTGCGCCCGCTGATGTCGAAGCTGCGCTGCTTCTTTTCCTGCGGGGTGGCGGCCACCGTGCCCTTCAGGCCATAGGCCAGGGTGCGGTTGCCGGCCAGGGCGTCGGCCACGACCAGGCGCGCGCCGGAGCTGGGCACCAGGTTGAGGTTGATGACGTCGGCCGAAGTGCCGCCGATGGAGATGGCCGGCTTGGCCTGCAGGGTGCCCGCTTCGGTGTCGCCGACGGTCAGGGTCAGCGAGACAGCGTCGAAGGTCATCGGCATCGAGCTGTAGTTCTGCAGGCGCAGGGCCACGGTCCAGTTGCCGTCGGCGCCCACGGTGAGCTGCTGCAGGCTGGCCGCCGGTTCCGAAACACGCTTGACGATGCCATCGCTGCAAGCAGCCAGGGCCAGGGTGCACAGGACGATCAAGGCGAAACGGAAACGGTGGAACATGGGCGCAGGTCCTTTATAGGGGGTGCGTGGGATAAGCATACTACGGCGTATGGTGGAATGGATCGCCCGCGGCGACCCGTCGCAGAGGGTAGCGCGTGAACATCAACGTTAGGGGCGCGACGCGCAGCCGCGCGCGGAGCGACCGCAGGGGGCTCCGTGAGTGGCGGGAGGGGCGGGTTCAGTCGGCCGGCGTGGGCGCGGAATCGCGCAGCGGGGCCATCATCTTCAGCGGCGCCAGGTCGTAGCCCATCGCTTCGGCCTTGGCCTTGAGCTGCTCGAACAGCGTGCGGTCCATCTCCGGCAGGCGCGAGAGGATCCACAGATACCTGCGGTCGGGTTCACCAACGACCGCCCACTGGTACTCCGGGTCCAGCGCGATCACCCAGTAGTCGGCCCAGACCAGCGGTACCCAGCTCAGCCAGTCCGGGGCGAAGCGCACCTGCAGCTGGCCGGGCTGGCCTTCCACCGGGCGTGCCACGCCATCGGCCACCACCCGTTCGCCCTCGCGGTTGCGGCAGGCATTGGTGACGCTGATGCGGCCATCGCGGCGCAGCCCGTAGTTCGCGGTGATCTCGCCCACGCACTGCTTCTGGAACGACACCGGCAGATGCGCGATTTCGTGCCATTGGCCGGCATAGCGATCGATGTCCAGGGCCTCGACTGCGCGCACGGGTTCGGCAGCGAAGGCGGGCGCGGCGGCCAGCAGCAGGCAGGTCAACAGGCAGGTCAGGAGGGCAGGGCGCAGGCGCATCGGCATGGGCGGGCTCCGGGCGAGAGATTCGAGCGTAGGCGAGTGGCGGCGGTGGGGTGTGAATGTCGCGAGTGGGCAAAAAAAAAGACCTGCATTTCTGCAGGTCTTCAAACTGGTGGCCGAGGACGGAATCGAACCGCCGACACGGGGATTTTCAATCCCCTGCTCTACCAACTGAGCTACTCGGCCAGTTTGGCAGGCCAACCGCGCGGACGCAGTGGCCGGAAAAAAAAGACCTGCATTTCTGCAGGCCTTCGAAAGTGGTGGCCGAGGACGGAATCGAACCGCCGACACGGGGATTTTCAATCCCCTGCTCTACCAACTGAGCTACTCGGCCACTTGTTTCGTTGCAGCGAGGTCGCTGCCGAGGACGCGCATGTTACGGAGGTAGACCGCATTCGGCAAGCGTTTTGGCAAAAAACCTTCACATTGCCGTCTGCGCGCGCGCAAGTGCTTGATCCTGCGTGCGCGGCGGAATGCGGGCCGCTGGTTGGCGGGGGATGCCGGCAGCGCGGGGGCATGCACCGCGAGCGTGCTCCGCGACGGAAATCAGCGGTGCGCCGATATCGGCAAAGTCGCAGCGGCAGGGGCTGTGCCGGGCTGCGTGTGCAGCGGCCGGTGGAACGCTGTTTCCGTCGCCGCCCAAGGCGGGGGCGGAGGCGTACCGTCGGCTTTCCCTTTTCGATGCTGCCCGCAGCAGAGACCCTTGCCATGTCCGATACCCCGACCAACACCACGCGCATCGTCCTGGCCTCACGCCCGCAGGGAGCGCCGACCGATGCCAATTTCCGCCTCGAGCAGGCCCGGCTGCCGGCACTGCAGCCAGGCGAGGTGCTGCTGCGCAACCGCTACCTGTCGCTGGACCCGTACATGCGCGGACGCATGGACGATGGCCCGTCCTATGCTGCGCCGGTCGCGCTGGACGCGGTGATGGAAGGGCAGACCGTGTCTGAGGTGCTGCAGTCCACCGTGGCCGATGTTGCCGTGGGTGACCATGTGCTGGCACCGGGTGGCTGGCAGACCCATGCGGTGCTGCCGGCCGCCGCGCTGGGGCGCCGCCTCGACGTGGCCGGGTTGCCGCTGAGCACGGCGTTGGGCGTGTTCGGCATGCCTGGCTTCACCGCGTATTCCAGCCTGCATGAAATTGCCCGCTTGAAGCCGGGCGAGACGCTGGTCGTGGCGGCGGCGAGCGGGCCGGTCGGCGCCACCGTTGCCCAGCTGGCGCGCCTGCAGGGCGCGCGTGTGGTGGCCATCGCCGGGGGTGCAGCCAAGCAGGCCTACCTGCACACGCTGGGCGTGGACGTGGCGTTGGACCATCGCGCGCCAGACTTCGCCGCGCAGCTGCGCGACGCGGTGCCGGATGGCATCGACGTCTACTTCGAGAACGTCGGCGGCCATGTATTGGACGCGGTGCTGCCTCTCCTCAACGATTTCGCGCGTGTTCCGGTCTGCGGCACCATCGCCACCTACAACGCACGCGGTGTCGAGCAACCGGGTCCGGACCGGTTGCCAGCACTGTTCAGCCAGATCCTGCGCCAGCGGCTGACCGTGCGCGGCTTCATCGTGCATGACTTCAAGCACCTGTGGCCGGAATTCGAGCGCGAGATGGCGCAGTGGCTGCGCGAAGGGCGCATCCAGTACCGCGAGGACGTGGTGGAAGGATTGCAGCGTGCCCCGGAAGCCTTCTTCGGCCTGCTGCAGGGGCGCAACTTCGGCAAGCTGGTGGTGAAGCTTGATTGAACCTGCCACGGCGATTCGGCCGGGCAGGGCGCCGCGCTAGCGGTAGGACAACCCACTGCTGGCCATGAAGCCCTTCGGGTCGAACACTGCCCAGGCCTCGCCCCACTCGAAACGGGCGCGGCCGGCGTTGAGCGGGCGTCCCAGCGCTTTGGCCAGGGCACGGCGCATGAACGTGACTTCGGCATCGATGGCGGCCTGGGTGGGCCAGCCGTCTTCCATCGGCGCGCCGGGCAGCTGCACGCCGATGGACAGCATCGACAGCGCCTGCCCGTGGAAGCACAGGGCGACTGCCGCCGGCACGCCCTGCAGCTGCAGGCTTCGCAGGTGCAGCCACTGGTAGCCGTTGCCGAGGTCGCGGCTGTCCTGCAGCAGCGCGGCAAAACCCGCGTGGGCCTGTGCCAGCGTGAGCGTCGGCCCGATCCTCAGCGGCAGCTCACCCAGGCCGATGCTGCCGTCGGCGGCATCGAAATCAAGCGCCCGCAGTGCGCTGCCGCGCGCACTCACGGGGCGAAACGCACCTGGCGTGGATCACTGACGCTGATCTGCGTCTGGTAGTAGTACTTGCCGCTGGGCTGGCCGCTGGCGTTGATGAAGTCGATGCGGACCCGGCGCGCGGTGCCGCCTACCAGCAGGCGGCGGTTCTGCAGGTAGTCCAGCTTCAGGCCCAGCGCTTCTTCCAGTGCGGGGCGCAGCGCGGCATCCATGCTGAGGGTGATGTTCAGCGGGTGCCGGTAGTCGCGTTCGCTGTTGAGGTAGATGCGGCCACCGTCGCTGCCGACGGCCTGCACGCTCATGGCGAAGGTGCCGGAAATGCCGCGCGCCGGATCGTCCTGCGCGGCACGCACGGCTTCGTAGTTGCCGATGTAGCCGGACACCGGCGGCGGCGCGGCGGCCAGGCGATGGGCGCAGCCGGTCGTCAGCAGCAACGGGACCAGCAGTGAAGCCAGCAGGGCGGGGCGATTCATGGCGCTTCCTTGTGCGGCGGTGGATGTGCCGATTGTGGCCGCGCGCGGGTTGCAGCCACAAGCGCGCTGTCCAATCGGCCCGCCGATGGGTCATGCTGGGCGCCTATCGCATCGACCAGGGAAGGACATGCCAAGGACCGCCGACGTTCATGCCATCGATTGGGGCGCGCTGCAGTGTGCCTATGGCGACGCCTCTGAAGCGGGTGCACTGCTGGCCGCGCTGATGGACCCGCAGCACCAGCAGGACTGGAACGACATCTGGTCGCATCTGTGCCACCAGGGCACGGTCTACCCGGCCAGCCACGCCGCACTGCCGGTGCTGCTCTCGATCGCACGGCAGACCGGGCGCAGCGACAGTGATGATGCCTTGCTGCTGGCCGGTGCGATCGTCGCCGGCTCGGACGTGGGCGACCCGGGACTGGTGCCGCACGGTGATGTCATCCAGGCGTTGCGCAGCAAGGTGCAGAAGCGCCTGCGGGGCAGTGGCCGGGAGGCGGTGCCGCTGTCGCAGGATGGGCATGGTGAGCGTGGCTGGCTGCGCCAGGCCTGGCTGGGGCTGAGTGGTGAAAAAGCCTGGTCACAGCACCTGGACCGGCTTGCCGAGGGCGAGATCGTGGGGGAGTGCGTGGCCTGTTCGGCCGATCTGTACTGCACGCTGGATGTCGAAGCCCCGTATGTCTGCCATGAGGACCCGGTGTCCGGTGCCCCGTCGGCGACGTCTGCGCTGCTGCCCGGTGAACCGGTCGGCGTGGCCGAGCAGTGGCTGCTGCAGCAGGTGCGCGGCGATGGCGATACCCGCGCCGAGCAGCTGCTGGAACTGGCCTTCGGTCATTCCGAATGCAGTGCCTGCGGACATCCGTTCGCGGTGCGCGAGTGCGTGCAGGCCTGAGCCGCAGGCGCCCTGCACGCGGCGCTCGCGGCGGCCTGACCATCGCATCACCGGCGCGCGTCTAGCGTGCGTTGACCGGGCCGGCCTGTTGCCGGCCGGAGCGCCCCCATGAACGACAAGCAGAACCCCAACCAGCAGCAGGCCCGCGAAGGTGCCGAGGAAAGCCGCCAGGACCGCCGTCAGGACGAGGTGGCAAAGCAGCGGCCCGGCCAGCAGGACCAGCAGGTGTATGACGCGCATTCGCGCCGGCCGCGGCGCAAGGATGGGAGCCAGGAGCCGGGTTGAGGGCGGCGACGGCTGTGGCTGCCCGGGCGTTCAGTCCTGCAGCATGAACCCGGCAGGCGCGCGCGGCACAGGTACGGCTGGGCAGTGGTACATGTCCATGTAGACCGCGGTGGTGGTCTCGCCGCAGTGCACGTCGTAACGGTCGATGACGTGGTAGTCGGGCGTGCCTTCGGCCAGCGGCGCGAAGGTCATCATCGCCTCGAACTGACGTGCGCTGACGGCACGGTCGCTGGACGGTGGATTGAGGCTGCCGACGTTGCCGCCACGCTCGAAACGCGGGCGTGTCTGGTCGCTGCAGACCAGCTGTTCGAGATAGGCCTGCTGGCCAGCAGGCTGGCATACCTTGATCGGGCTTTCCTTGCGCAGGCCCCACTGTGCACTGTCTTCCGGCGCGGCATCGGCGGCGAGTGCAGGGGCGGCGGGAACGGCCAGCGCGACCAGCGCCAGCAGGGCAGTGACTGCATGCATCCGTGCATCCTCGGTAGGTGTCGAGATGATGATCCTAGCGCAGGGCGTGGGGATGGGTGACCGCCACCGCGACGGCGGCCCAAAGAAAAAGCCCGCAGATCACTGGGATCTACGGGCTTCTCTGAATAGTGGTGGAGCCAAGGAGGATCGAACTCCTGACCTCGTCATTGCGAACGACGCGCTCTCCCAGCTGAGCTATGGCCCCACGGCGCATCCAGTGTAGCGCTGCCTCCGGGGCTTGCCAAGCAGCGACCCGGCAGCCGTGGCAGGCTGGGCACCTTCACCGCCGAGGGACGCCCCATGACCGATTACCGCCCGATCGAGTGCGACCTGCACGATGTGCTGGAAATCGCCTGCCTGCACCACGCCCTGCTGCAGGTCGAACTGCGCGATGGCAGCCGCTTCGTGGCGCGTGCGCGGACCACCGTCAGCACTGCGGAGAAGGAGGAATTCCTGCTGCTGGATGCGCCCGACGGCGAGCGCCGGGTCCGCCTGGACCAGCTGCATGCGGTAGCGACCGTAGGCGCCGATGGCATTCCCGGCGAGCGCACGGTGCTGGGCCCCGGGCCCACCGACGCCAGTGGCGAAGCTGAACAAGGTTTCTGAATCAATGGCTTGGCAGCGTCAATAGCCAGATCCGGCTAGGCGGGAGGCGTAAAGAGGACCGGAACGGTGCGGTTAACAGGGGGCGCTTTCGAGCGCTCCCTTCCACGGATCTGTTTTCCCATGATGACCCCCGCTGCATCCCGTTTTTCCGCCTCGCCCCCGTACCGTTCGCTGACCATCGCCTCGCGGTTGGCGCTGCTGATGGCCGCGATCACCACCGTCGCTTTCGCTGCGCTGGCGATCCTGATCTACCGCGATACCGCCGACAGCTACCAGCAGCGCGTGAGCGCCGGCCTGGACACCGCCACCGTGCTGATGCGCGATTCGGTGCAGCTGTACGACCGCAGCCTGGGCGAGAGCACCGAGCGCATCGCCGGCACCTTCCGCGCGATGCTGCCGCAGGGCGAGGCACAGGCCGATGGCGCTGCGCCCATCGACGTGGTCGGCCGCAGCGCGCCGACCCTGCGGCTGGGCAGCCAGTCGATCGGGCCGACGTCGACCGAAGTCGATCGCTTCGCCGACGCCACCGGTGGCGTGGCCACGGTGTTCGTGCGCGATGGCGATGACTTCGTGCGCGTCGCCACCTCGCTGCGCAATGCGCAGGGCGAGCGCGTGCTCGGCACCGTGCTCGATCACGCCAATCCGGCCTATGCACGGGTGCGCGCGGGGCAGGGCTATACCGGCCCGGCGCATCTGTTCGGCACCGACTACATGACCCATTACATGCCGATCCTCGCTGCCGATGGCAGCGTGGCCGGCATCGCCTTCGTCGGCCAGGACTATTCGCAGGGCCTGGCCGCGCTGAAGACGCGCCTGCGCGAGGCCACGCTGGGCCGCGAAGGGCGCTTCATCGTGGTGGACACCCGCGCAGGCAAGGAGCGCGGCCGCGTGCTGGCCGCCGCGGAAGGTGAGGGTGGCGTACTGCAGGAACAGGTGGCCGCGCAGGATCTTCCCGCGCTGCAGGCGCTGCTGGACGGCAGCAGCACGCAGGCGCGCCTGCACCTGCGCCCGGCCGCTGGCGGCACCGAGCAGGCCTGGTTTGTCTCGGCGCAGCGCTACGGCGAGGGCGACCTGCAGCAGACGATGGACGTGCTGCCCGGTGAGCAGGTGGCGATCACCGGCGCGCTTAATGGCGTGCGTTCGAAGCTGCAGGGCATCAATGGCGAGATCAAGCGCCTGGTGGCCGCCGCTGCCGCCGGCGATTTCAGCGTGCGCGGTGATGCGCAGGCCTTCGCCAACGATTTCCGGCAGATGGTGCAGGGCCTCAACAGCGTGATGGGCACGGCCGATGAGAACCTGATGGCGCTCTCGGGTCTGCTGCGCAACCTCGCCGAGGGTGACCTGCGGCACCGCATCGACGGGCAGTCGCAAGGTGTGTTCGCGCGCATGCGCGAGGACGCCAACGCTACCGTTGGGGCGCTGACCGGCATCGTCGGCCGCATCCAGCAGGCGGCCGGCGCGGTGAGCCTGGCGGCCGCGGAGATCGCCGCCGGCAACGACGATCTGTCCCGTCGCACCGAACAGCAGGCGGCCAACCTGGAAGAGTCGGCGGCGTCGATCGAGGAGATGACCTCGGCCGTGCGCCAGAACGCCGACCATGCGCGCCGCGCCGACCGGCTGGCGAGCGAGGCCGCACAGGTTGCCGGGCGCGGTGGCGCGGCGATGGCGGAGATGCAGGCCACGATGGGCCTGATCGATGCCGCCTCGCGGCGCATCGCCGAGATCATCGCGGTGATCGATGGCATCGCGTTCCAGACCAACATCCTGGCGTTGAATGCCGCGGTCGAAGCGGCGCGGGCGGGCGAGGAAGGCCGTGGCTTCGCGGTGGTGGCCAGCGAGGTCCGCGCGCTGGCGCAGCGTTCCACGCTGGCTGCCGCGGAGATCAAGGGGCTGATCGAGGATTCGGTCGCCCGGGTGGCCGAAGGCAACGTGCTGGCCGGTGATGCCGGGCGGACCATCCAGGACGTGGTCGCGTCGGTGACCGAACTCGGTGGTCTGGTGGGCGAGATCGCCCATGCCTGCCAGGAACAGGCCGCCGGCATCGAGCTGGTCAACCAGAGCATCGTGCAGATGGACGGCGTGACCCAGCAGAACGCGGCACTGGTGGAGGAGGCGTCGGCTTCGGCGCGGGCGATGAGCAGCCAGGCGCATGCGCTGCAGGATGCCGCCGGCCGCTTCGTGCTGGATCGCCCGCCGGTGGGCGCAGGCGTGTAAGGGGAGCAGGGCCCGGGGAGGCGGTGGCATCGGCTGCCGCCCCCACTTTGCCGCAGTGGGCGGCAACCTGACTGCGACGGAGTGCGCAACGAAATCGTAACAATTCGGGCGATAATGAACGCTTGCGCAGCGTCTCCCTTTTCTACCGCCCGGCTCGCGCAGGCCGCACGGATGCCTCCTCAGAGCTCTCGATGCCTTCCCATACCGATTCCCGCCGTTCGTCGGGCATGTCGTCCGTTGTTTCCTTCCGTCGCCATCCGCTGGCCCTGGCCTGTGCGGGCCTGGCCCTGGCCGCCAGTTTCGGCGCCGCCGCGCAGGACCACGCGCCGAGCGCGACCGCGCTGGACACGATCACCGTGACCGCCGAGCACCGCGAACAGAACCTGCAGGAAGTGCCGGTGTCGGTGGGCGTGGTGCAGGGCGAGCGCATGCGTGACTTCACCGCCGGCGGCGACGACACCCTGCTGGCGCTGTCCGGCCGCGTGCCGAGCCTGTATGCGGAAACCACCACCGGCCGCATTTTCCCGCGCTTCTACATCCGCGGCCTGGGCAACATCGACTTCTACCTGGGTGCCTCGCAGCCGGTGTCGATCATCCAGGACGACGTGGTGCTGGAACACGTGGTGCTGAAGTCCAACCCGGTCTATGACGTGGACCAGGTGGAAGTGCTGCGCGGCCCGCAGGGCTCGCTGTTCGGCCGCAACACCACCGCCGGCATCGTCAAGTTCGACACCATCAAGCCGAGCGAAGACTACAGCGGCCGCGTCAGCGCCAGCTATGCCAGCTACAACAGCGTGTCGATCGACGGCGGCTTCGGCGGCCCGATCAACGATGTCGCCGCGTTCCGCGTGTCGGCCCTGTACCAGCACCGCGACGACTACGTCGACAACACCTACACCGGCCCCAGCGCCGATGGCACGGTCAGCCCGAAGAAGAACGCCATGGGCGGCTTCGACGACCGCAACGTGCGCGCGCAGCTGCTGCTGACCCCGAGCGACCAGTTCTCGATCCTGGCCTCGGCCCACGCCCGCGACTATGAAGGTACCTCGACCCTGTTCCTGCGCGACGCGCTGACCAAGGGCTCGAACCAGACCGACGTGCCGCGCGACAAGGTCGCCTACGACGAAGCCGACAACAACCCGCAGGCCTACAAGACCTACGGCGGCTCGGTGAAGGCGCGTTATGACTTCGGCGCGGTCGACTTCACCTCGATCACCGCCTACGAAACCACCTCCGGCTACAGCCGTGGCGACACCGACGGCGGCGCCGCGGTGAACTTCCCGGTCAACGGCGTGCCGAATGGCTACGGCCAGTCGATGGGCCAGATCCGCGACCTGGACCAGTGGACCCAGGAATTCCGCCTGGCCAGCCATGACGACAATGCTCTGCAGTGGCAGGCCGGCGCGTTCTACTTCAACGGCAGCGACACCACCGATTTCTACCAGCGCGCGTGGTTCCTGCAGGGCGCGGCCCGCAACCCGAACAACTGGGTGCGCCTGCGCAACAAAAACACCTCGTGGGCCGGTTTCGGCCAGATCAGCTACGCCTTCACCGACAAGTTCAGCATCACCGCCGGCCTGCGCCAGACCAAGGACGAGAAGCACACCCGCCTGCTGAAGACCGCTGACACCGCTGCTGGCGTGGTCACCTACAAGGGCCGTACGGACGTGAAGATGTCCGACACCACCCCGAGCTGGGACCTGAGCGCGATGTACCAGTTCACCCCGAACGTGAGCGTCTACGCGAAGGTGGCACGTGGCTTCCGTGGCCCGACCATCCAGGGCCGTTCGGCCGTGTTCAACGCCGACTTCACCACCGCCGATTCGGAAACGATCCTGTCGTGGGAAGCGGGCGTGAAGAGCAGCCTGTGGGACAACCGCCTGCGCCTGAACGCCACCGCGTTCACCTACACCGTCAACGACATCCAGCTCAACGGCAACGATTCGGACGGCAACGGCGTGCTGTTCAACGCCGACAAGGCCAAGGCCTACGGCTTTGAAGCCGACATGGAACTGCGCCCGATCCCGAACCTGACCCTGAGCGCCGGCCTGAGCCTGCTGCACAGCGAGATCCAGGACAAGCGCGTGTATGCGCAGGTCTGCGCGCTGAACGGCGCCGTGGTGTGCACCGTGAACGACCCGACCATCAAGGTCGGTGCGAACACCTTCGCCCAGATCGACGGCAACCCGCTGCCGAACGCGCCGAAGTACAACGTGAACTTCGCTGCGCGTTATGACTTCCCGGTCAGCGATGCCGGCACCATGTTCGTGTCCACCGACTGGAACAAGCAGGGTTACACCAGCTTCGTCCTGTACGACAGCAAGGAGTTCAACTCCAAGGGTGATTTCGAAGGCGGCCTGAAGCTGGGTTACTCCGGCAACTACGGTGCCTACGAAGTGGCGCTGTTCGCGCGCAACATCACCAACGAGAAGAACCTCAAGGGCGTGATCGAGAACTACATGGCGGCGGTCTACAACGAACCGCGCACCGTGGGTGTCTCGCTGAACATGAACTGGTAAGCACCGGTTCCATGCAGCACCCGGCAACGCCCCGCACCCGCGGGGCGTTGTCGTTTCCGCGACCTGCGTGCCATGACGGCGCGGATGCACATGCTATGGTCGCGCGCCGTGTTGAATGGATCTCGACCATGCTCAAGGCGCTGTACCAGGCCCACGCCGAACCCGCCGCCGCCCTCGCGCTGCAGGCGCGCTGCGAAGCGCAGGTGGTCAGCTGGCGCTGGGCGGCTGCATCGATGGGGTACCTCACGCCGTTCCCGCGCGAATCCAGCGGCACGCCGCCGCCGCGCTGGGTCGCCGAAGCGAAGGTGGATGCGCGCAAGCACGTGCAGCACGGCCTGGATGAGGCAGGGCGCATCGTGTTCGAGCGCAGCCCGTCCAGCCGCATCGGCGTGTGGCTGCATGCGCCGGGTCATCGCCAGTACCTCAGCTTCCATGACGGTGGTCGGATCAACGCCGCCTGGGAACTCCGCGAGGAAGAGGGACGACTGCAGGCACTGGATCTGGTGGACGAGGGTCGCGGCATCGACCGTACCTACCACTGGGAAGGCGACCGCCTGCTGCGTGAAGTGATGTGCAACTGGAGCACGGCGGGGCGCACGTGGTGGTGCCAGGATGTCTACAGCTATGACGATGCCGGCCAGCTCGACCGCATCGTGCTGGAGTACCTGGACAGGAATGGCCGCGCCACCGGCCAGCGCCGCCTGCAGTACCAGCGGCCACGCCCGGGCGAGACGCTGGCGACGGTCACCGCCGAGGTCGAGCGGCGGTTGGTCGAGGCGATCACCGCGCAGCTGCCCCGCGTCCCACGTGATGAACCGCTGTACTGCCTGCTGCTGTGCTTCACCGAAAGCGACTTCACCGCGGCCTGGCCACCGTTCCTGGTGTGGGGCCGACAGTCATACCGCGAAGCGGTGCTGTCGCGTGGCGAGGATGTGGCGTACTACCTGTGGGCGCCGGATGAGATGCGCGGCGGGCAGGGCGATGCGGGCGAATGCTGGTTCGATGACGAGGCGCTGGTCGAGGCCTGCAAGCGCCATTCGCAGTACATGGAGCTGCGCCGCAGTGACGTGTCGGCCAAGCGGGTGCTGAAGAGCGTCGCGGCCTGGCTGGACGCGCCCGAGCGCCGCGCACTGCTCAACACCACCGATGATTTCGTGGTGGCCGTGGCCGACAACACGCGCAGCATCGATCCGCTGCCCGGGATGCGCCGGGCGATCGGGCCGGAGCGCTGGGCCCGGTTGAAGGAACGCGGTTACGTCTGAGCGACGGTGCAGGCGGCGGAGCCGAGGTAGAGTCGACTGTCAGTCGACTGCTTTGAACGATGCAGGCGAATACCCGCGCTGCGCGCGATAGTCGACCAACGGTCGACTCTACCGGGCGATGTATATGGTCGACCAGCGGTCGACTCTACCCAGCCGGGCTGCGCTGCGGATGGCGCCGGCACGAGCCGGCGCCGTGCCATCAACGTGCCGGCAGCAAGGCCTGCAGGCGGGCTTCCAGTTCCTGCTGGCGCCAGCCGGCCAGGGCGGCCGGCCACTGGCGGCGCTCCAGGTAGCTTTCCAGATGCTTGCGCGAGGCCAGCACGCCGTCGGCCAGGCCCAGCTCGCGGCTGCGCTCGGCCACCGCATCCTGCAGTTTCTTCACCAGCTGCTTGTTGGTGTCGGTGGCCTGCATGGCCAGCGGCGCATCGGCTTCGTCGTCCAGCGGCGTGGACAGCGCCTGCCAGACCGCGCCGGCCAACTTGCGCGGTGCCTTCGGGAACTGCTCGAACAGCTTGCCCAGCGCGGCCGCATCGGCCGGCGGCGTGCGCGCCAGGGTGGCGGCCAGTTCGTTGTCCAGGATCCAGCTGCGCGGGCGATCGCTGCTGCGGGCCTGCACGTCACGCCAGCGCAGCAGGCGCAGCAGGCGGTGCTGGGCCGGTGCATCGAGGAACTGCGCCGCACGCATGCCCAGGTGCGGCCAGCGCTCTTCATCGTTGGCGACACTGGCCAGCAGGCGCTCGGCATCGTCGTGCAGCCACCGCTGGCGGCCCAGCGCCTGCAGCTTGCCGTCGATCGCATCATGCAGGGCGAACAGGTGCTCGACATCGTCGGCGGCGTACTGCAGCTGGGATTCGGACAGCGGCCGGCGCATCCAGTCCGAGCGGGTTTCACCCTTGGCCAGGGCGACACCGGTGATTTCCTGCACCAGCTTCTGGTAGCCCATGCCGGCACCGATGCCGGCCAGCGCCGCGCCGATCTGGGTGTCGAACAGCGGCCGCGGCATCACCCCGCAGGTCCACTTGAAGGCCACCAGGTCTTCGCTGGCGCTGTGCATCACCTTGGTGATGGATTCGTCGGCCAGCCACGGCGCCAGCGCCTCGGGCATGCCGGGAATCAGCGGGTCGATCAGCAGGATGTCATCGCCGACGGCCATCTGCACCAGCGCAAGCTGCGGCCAGAAGGTGCGTTCACGGATGAATTCGGTGTCCAGGCCGATGCGGCTCGGGCGCTGCTGGCGGTACGTGTCCAGCTCGGCGGGGGTGGTGATCCAGGTTGCCACGGGTCAGGGCCTACTACTCGGGTTTGCTCAGGCAGGGGAGAATAGCCTAACGTCGGTCCGCGTCCGTGTTGAAGGAGCTCCCGCTTGCGTTTTCCGCTGTCGTCCGCGCTGTGCGCCGCCCTGGCTGTGGCCCTGGCTGGCTGCACGCCGCCGCCTCCGGTGCCCGCCGACGGGGCCGCTGACGAGCGCCCGGCCCGGGAGCAGCCGGCACAGGCACCGGGGCAGGGCACGGTGACCATCGCCGATGATGATGCGGCCGAGGACATCCAGCAGTGGACGCCGCCGCGGGTGGACCGGCAGCAGCGCAGCCAGGCACAGCTGCGGCGCGCGGCCGAACAGGCCTTCGTCCGCGACCACCTCTATGAGGATGCCGAGGCGGCCATTCCCTTGTGGCTGGCCGTGCAGGAGGTCGATCCGGACGATCGCCAGGCCCGCGCCGGCCTGCAGCGTGCACGGCAGCGCCTGCTGCAGCAGGCCGATGCGCTGCTGGCGCGGCCGCTGAAGCAGCGCGAAGCATTGGCCGAGGCCAGCCGCCAGGCGCTGGTGCTGCTGACCCTCGCCCCGAAGGACGGGAAAGTGCGCGCGCTGCAGGGCCGGGTGGAGACCGCGCAGCGCGTGGTGGCCTACAACCGTGCTGGTGAGGAGGACCTGCGTGCCGACCGCATCGGTGAAGACGGCGACGGTGCGATTCCCAACTTCCGTGAAGCCCTGGCCTTGGACGAGGACAACCAGCGTGCGCGGCAGGGCCTGGCCGCGGCCGAGAGCGGGCTGATCCGCCGTGCCGAGGACGCCGCGCGTGCGCGCGACTTCGCCAGTGCGGGTGCCTGGCTGGCCGAGGCCAGCAAAGTGCGCGATTCCTCGCCGACGATTGCCGATGCCTTCGAGCGCATCGAACAGATCCGTGCCGCCGCCCTGGTGCAGCTGCGCGACGGTGGCCTGCGCGACCTGACCACCCCGCAGGGCCTGAAGCCGGCGCGCGAGAAGCTGGCCGAAGCCCTGCGCATCGCCCTGCCAGGTGACCCGGTGGTGGCACAGCTGCGCGAGCGCATCGACCTGGCCACCCATTACGGCAGTTTCCGCCCGGGCCAGGTGTTCAGCGATGCGTTGCGTGACGGCGGCCGCGGCCCGCAGATGATCGTGGTGCCGCATGGCGGCTTCCAGATGGGCGCCGGCGATACCGAGCCCGGCGCCAGCGACGCCGAGCGACCCTCGCACTACGTCCGCTTCGAACGCGGCTTTGCGATGGCCATCACCGAGGTCACCGTGAGTGACTTTGAGCGCTACGTGAAGGCGACCAACGCCCGTCCGCGCGCGACGCGGCGTGGCCATTCGGTGGTCTACGACGAGCGCAGCGGCAACTTCATCCGCCGCAGCGGCGTGGACTGGCGCTCGGATTACGACGGCGGCCTGGCGATGGGCAATTCGCCGGTGATGCATGTGAGCGTGCGCGACGCCGAGAACTATGCGACGTGGCTGTCCGAGCAGACCGGGCGTTCCTACCGCCTGCCCAGCGAAGCCGAGTTCGAATACGCGATGCGCGGTGGCAACAGCGGCCGCTACCCCTGGGGCGATGCCGGCCTGCCGCCGGAAGGCAACGGCAACTACACCGGCAGCCGCGACGTCTCGCCGTCGGGCCGGCACTGGCAGAACGCCTTCGTCGGCTATGGCGATGGCTGGTGGGGGCCGGCACCGGTGGCGACCTTCCAGGCCAATGCCTTCGGCCTGCATGACCTGTCCGGCAACCTCAGCGAGTGGGTGGCCGACTGCTGGCACGCCAGCTACCGGCGCGCGCCGTCCGATGGTGCGGCCTGGTTCAACCCGGGCTGCCGTTCGCGGGTGATCCGCGGTGGCAACTGGGCCAATGCCCCGGAACAGACCCGCGCGGCCTGGCGCCAGTCGCAGGATTCGGACACCACCAGCGCGCGCATCGGCTTCCGCCTGGTGCGCGGCATCTGAGGCGACCCCGGCTTCACCCGACATGGGCGGCGGCGCACTAAGATTGCGCCGTGCCCGCCGGCCGGCGGGGTCTGCTGGAAGACCTGTCGATGCGCAACGATCCCTTTTCCCGCTCGCCGCAACAGGGCCCCCGGCGCGGCCTGTTCGGCAACATCCGCTGGTGGGTGCTGCTGCTGGCGGCCGGTTACGCGGCGTTCTACTGGTTTTCCAACCGCACGGTCGATCCCTATACCGGCGAGAAGGTGCTGATCGACAGCACGCTGGATGCCAGCCAGGAAAAGGCGCTGGGCCTGCAGGCCTACCAGGAGATCCTGTCGCAGGAGCGGCCGCTGGATCCGAACGCGCAGATCTCGCGTGACATCCGCGCCATCGCGCAGCGCTTGATCGCCAAGGTGGACGTGGTGGAGACCGCGCTGGCGCAGGAACACGGCGTGCAGCCGGGGCATTTCTCGCGTGATTTCGACTGGGAGGTCAACGTCATCCAGTCCGACCAGGCCAACGCGTTCTGCCTGCCGGGCGGCAAGATGGCGGTGTACACCGGCCTGGTGCCGGTGGCGCGCACGACCGATGCGATGGCGGTGGTGATGGGCCATGAAATTGCCCATGCGCTGCTGCGCCATGGTGCGCAGCGGATGGCGCAGCAGAAGCTGACGCAGATCGGCCAGGTGGCAGGCGCGGCGAGCGGCATGGATGCGCAGCAGCAACAGATGATGATGTCGGCGATGGGCTATGGCTATCTGCTGCCGTATGCGCGCAGCCACGAGACCCAGGCCGATGAGGTGGGGCTGATGCTGGCGGCAGCGGCATGTTTCGACCCGCGAGAGGCGGTGCCGTTGTGGGAACGGATGGGGCAGGCGAGTGGCGGGCAGTCGCCGCCGGAGTTTTCCTCGACGCATCCCAACCCGGGGACGCGGATCCAGAACCTGCAGGCGCTGATGCCGAAGGCGCTGGAGTACCGGCAGAAGTTCTGCGAGCAGGCGAAGTAGGGTGGTGTTTGTTTTGCAGGGCTTGCAGCCCTGCACCTGCTTTAATCAACGGCAACGTCAAAAGCCGGCTATCCGTGGGTTGGCGGGGCGGGTCCGGTTGAGGGGGACGCCGTAAACCCATCCATGGGGGCTTGGTCGCGGCATCCATGCCGCTCACACCCCCTCAAC
>NZ_JBRRCR010000032.1:0-44576 GCF_056759115.1 Stenotrophomonas sp. STEN087
GTGCCGGGTGGAGCGGGCGGGCTGGGCGCGCGCGGGCGCCCTGACTCGGCCGGGGGGGGCGGGGTGGGCGGGCGACCCCGCCGCCCCCGGCCACTACCGATCAAGCGGTTGCCACTTCATGCAGCGCCAGCCAGCGCCAACGCCCCTGCTCCTGCCGCAGCACCGCCAGCGATTCCCGCCATGCGACCGCCCCATCGCCCACTGCATGCCCCTCGCGATAGCGCAGCACTGCCAGCGGTGACGGTGCTTCAATCGCCTGCACGGCGTCGATGGCGATGCGCAGGCCAGGGCGCGCACCATGCCCACCCACGAACAAGGCCTGCACCGCCTGCCGATCCAACCGCCGCCCGGCGATGCCGACCATGCTGAAGTCCGCGCTGAAATGCGTCATCAGATCGTCGAGTGCTTCGGCGCCGACTTCGGCGCGGAACCAGGCTTGAAGCTTGTCGTGCAGTTCGTGGATTTCATGTTCGGCAGTGCGGTGCATCAGGCATTCTCCGGTTGCGCAAGTGTCAGGGGCTGCGCGCGGCGCAACAGCGCCAGCGGCAGCAGGGTAAGGAAGGCGGCCAGGCCCAGCGCCACGCCGGTGGCCCGCGTCGGCAGCCACTGCATGGCCAGGGCCAGCAGCAGCGCGATGGCGGCGGTGCCAAGACAGAAGCTGAGCTGGCGGTTGAGATTCCACAGCGCGCTGGCATCACCCAGCGCCTCGGCCTCCACACCATGGAAGGCCAGCGTCTGCGCAGTGCTGCTGCACAGGCTGCCGCCCGCCCCCATCAGCGCAAACAGCAGCGCCGCCAGCGCGAACGAAGGCTGCGGCAGCAAAGCCATCAGCAGCAGGCCACTGGCCTGCAACAACATCCCGCCGCGCAGCACCGCCGCAGGCCCGAAGCGCGCCAGCAGGCGACGGCTGCCGGTGATGGCCACTGCCGAGGCCAGCGCCCAGGGCAGCATCAACGCACCGATGCGTGCAGCGCTGAAACCGGCCTGGTGCAGCTGCAGGGTGCTGGCCAGCTGGCTGCCGATGAACACGCCCGGCACGGCCAGATAGACCAGCATCGCCAGCCGCAGCCCGCGATGGGACAGCAGCGACCAGCGCAGCAGCAGCTGTGCCTGCCGGCGCGCGTGGCGCAGGTGGGCCGTCGCCAGCACCAGCGCCAGCAGCAGTACCGCACCGGCACTCCGTTGGCCGGGTTCACCCAGCCAGGTAAGCGCCATCAGCAGCATGCCCAGCGCGCTCATCGCCGTGGCCAGCGCAAAGGCCTGCAGGCGCGGCGCGGTGCGTTCACCGTCGGCCGGCATCCACGCCAGTACCAGACCCATCGCCGCCAGTGCCAGCGGCAGGCTGGCCCACAGCACGCCGCGCCAGGACAGCCACTGCACCAGCAGCCCACCCAGCGCCGGTGCCAGCGCCGGTACCAGCAAGGCCACCAGCAGGATGCGGCGGGTCAGCGCGCCGCGCTGGTCGGGGGTGCACTGCCGGTAGGCCGCGGCCTGGGCGACCGGGATCAGCAGGCCACCGGCCAGGCCCTGCAGCAGCCGCCAGCCCAGCAGCCAGCCGATGCCCGGCGCCGGGTAGGCCACCGTGGCGATGAACATGTTGACCAGGTCCAGGGCGAACACCAGCAGGAAGATCGCCTCATGGCGCAGGCGGGGGGACGGCATCGGCGGCGTTCCAGCGGGGAAGCAGGCAGGATGCCCTGCACCGGCTGTTGGAAAAACACGACAGCAGCTGCAACACTGTCAAATCTGTTTTGACAATGAATCGCCATGGTCAGCCTGGATCGCTTCGACATCTTCCGCGCCGTGGTCGAGGCCGGCAGCCTCACTGCAGCCGCCGACCGCCTTGGCCTGAGCCGCGCGGTGGTCAGCTTCAACCTGAAGCGGCTGGAGCAGGAACTGGGGGTGACCCTGCTGCTGCGCAGTACCCGCCACCTGGCCCTGACCGAGGCCGGCGAACAGTTCCTGCAGCACTGCGTGCAGGCCCTGGATGCGGCCCAGGCGGCCATCGATGCCGCGCGCCGCGACCAGCACCAGCTGCAGGGCACACTGCGCCTGACCACCACGCCGGAGTACGCGCAGCTGCGACTGATCCCGGCGTTGGAGGCATTCCGCGCGCGGCATCCGGCGCTGCAGCTGCATCTGTCCACGTCGCCCGCACCGGCCGACCTGATTCCCGAGCGTTTCGACGTAGCCATCCGCCTTGGCTGCCTGCCGGATTCAGGCCTGCATGCCAGCGAACTGGAACGGCATCCGCTGTGCGCGGTCGCCGCGCCTTCGTTGTTGGCGCGCCTGCCCTCTGCCGATGCGGCCGATGATCCGGTGCAGCTGGGCACCCTGCCCCGCCTCGGCTATCCGCGCCTGGCCGATGTGCCGGTGGTGGCGCCGGACGGCAGCGACGCGCTGTTTGCCACCAATCCGGGCAATGCCGTGGTACGCGTGGACGGCGCCAGCAGCCTGCGCGCCTTCGCCCTGGCCGGCGCAGGCGTCACCGTGCTGCCGCGCTGGCTGATCGAGGACGATCTGGCCCACGACCGCCTGCGGCCGGTACTGCGCCAGCACCGCTTCCCGCAGCAGAGCGTCTACGCCGTCTACCCGCACAGCACGCAGCCCTCGCCGAAGGTGCGCCACCTGATCGATTTCCTGCGCGGGTGGTTCACCGGCACGCCCGGGTGATGACGGCGTCCGCCGGAGATGCCATGACCAGGTAGCGCCGGGCCATGCCCGGCGAGCGCAGCGGCAATCCACAAAAAGAAACGGCCCCATTCGGGGCCGTTCCTTCAAACATCAACAACCCGCTGGATCAGCGCAGCACCTGCTCTACCAGCTGCACGTCCACGCTCTGCAGCGGCTCGGCCGCGTTGCGCGACAGCTGCACCTGGTAGGTGCCGCCGTCGATCTTCCACTGGCGCGCCTGCGCATCGTAGTGGGCCAGGGTCTTCGGCTCGGCTTCGATGCGGATGCGGCGCTGTTCGCCCGGCTGCAGCTGCACCTTGTCATAGCCGATCAGGCGGATCGGCGTGGTGCTGCCAGCCGGCAGCTTCAGGTACAGCTGGGCCACGTCCGCACCGGCGCGCTTGCCGGTGTTGCGGATGTCCACGCTGGCGACCAGGCGCGAACCCTCCACGCTCACCTTCAGGTTTTCATAGGCGAACGAGGTGTAGGACAGGCCATGGCCAAACGCGAAGGTCGGGGTCAGACCCTTGGCGGCCATCCACTTGTAGCCGACGTTGGCGCCTTCGATATCGAAATCGAACACGTCGCCGAACTCCTTCTTCGGCTTGAAGCCCAGGCCGTCGATGTGCGGGCGCGGCAGCTGCGATTCGTCCACCACCCAGGTCACCGGCAGGCGGCCGGACGGGTTGGCCTGGCCAGTCAGCAGCGCGGCGATGCCTTCGCCACCGCGGATGCCCGGGTACCAGGCCTGCAGCATCGCCGGCACCTGCGCCAGCCACGGGGTACGCACCGGGCCATTGGTTTCCAGCACCAGCACGGTCTTCGGGTTGGCCTTGGCCACCGCCGAGATCAGCGCGTCCTGCTTGTCGGGCAGCTGCATGTCCGGCAGGTCCACCGATTCGGCCGCCCACTGGGTGGCGAACACGATGGCCACGTCGGCCTGCGCGGCCGCCTTGGCCGCGGCGGCGGCATTGGTGCCGTCCACATATTCGATGGTCGCGTCCGGACGCGCTGCACGCAGCGATTCCAGCGGCGAGGACGGATGGAAGATCACCGGGCCCGGCCAGGTGGTCGGCATCACGCCCGGCACCGCGTTGGTGCCCTTGGCGGTCACGCCCACCATCGACGAACCACCACCACCGATCACGCCCTTGTCGGCATGGCCGCCGATGATGACGATGCGCTTCACGCTGTCGGCCAGCGGCAGCAGGCTGCCCTCATTGCGCAGCAGCACGCTGCCCTCTTCCACCGTGCGCTGGGCAACGGCGTAGCCGGCTTCGGCATCCACCTTCTGGTGCTGCGGCGGGTTGTCGAAGTTGCCATGCAGGAACATCGTGCGCAGGATGCGCGCCACCATGTCGTTCAGGCGCGCCTGCGGCACCACGCCGCCGTGCACGGCCAGGCGCAGCGGCTCATCGAAGAACACCGCGGCGTCGAACACTTCACCGGCCGACTGCTGGTCCAGGCCGGCCAGCGCCGCCTTCGAACCGCTGTGCACGCCGCCCCAGTCGGACATCACGAAACCGGGGAACTTCCATTCCTGCTTCAGCACCTGGTTCATCAGGTAGCCGTTCTCGCAGCCGTAGGTGCCGTTGATCTTGTTGTACGAGCACATCGCCACGCCCGGGCGACCGGCTTCCAGCGCGATCTCGAAGGCCAGCAGGTCCGATTCGTGCATGGCCTGTTCGCCGATGCGCACGTCGTGGAAGTTGCGGCGGGTCTCCATGTCGTTCAGCGCGAAGTGCTTCATCGAGGAGATCACGTGCTGGCTCTGCACGCCCTGGATCAGCGCGCCGACCATCGAACCGGCCAGTAGGGGGTCTTCACCGGCGTATTCGAAGTTGCGGCCGTTGCGCGGGTCACGCTGCAGGTTGACGCTGCCTGACAGCAGGATGTTGAAGCGCTGCTGCCACGCTTCGCGGCCCATGGTCGCGCCACCGGCGAAGGCCACTTCGCGGTTCCAGCTGGAGGCGGTGGACGGGCCGGACGGCATCGCGGTGGCGAAGTCGCCCGGACGGATGCCGCCCGGATTGGTCACGCCCACGCCGGCATCGGCCGACTGCTGCGCCGGAATGCCCAGGCGCGGCACCGCCGGCACGAAACCGGCCGAACCCACGGCGCCTTCCGGCAGCGGGCCACCGTCCTTGCCCAGCCCGAAGTAGCTGTGCAGCATCTGGAACTTCTCGTCTTCGGTCATCGCCTTCAGCAGCAGCGCAGCGCGCGCATCGGCGTTGAGGGTGGCGTCCATCCACGGCTGTTCGCCGCCCTTGTCGGCCACGTAGGCCAGGGTCAGCAGGGTCGCGCGCAGGGCACTGCCATCGATCTTGAACGGCGCGCTGCTGGCACCCTGGAAGCCATCGCTGAAGTAGCTGGCGTCGGCTTCCAGGGCCACGCGGGCCGGATCGAAACCGGCGGCCTTGGCCGATTCACCGGCCACCGCACCCAGCAGCACGGCCGGTGCGCCCAGGCGCGAACGGGTGACCAGGGCCGGCAGGCGCGCGGCGCCCGCACCGGCATCGGTGTACAGCGCCACGGTGTGGCGGCCATCGTCCAGGCGCAGGTAGTTCAGGCCCGGCTGGTCGGGGCCGGATTCGGCGGCGATCGGCAGGCGGGTCAGCACGGCCTGGCCCTGCTGGGTCTGGCCGTCATCCTTGCCGGCGGCGATGAAGCGGTATTCGTAGCCCAGGCCATCGGCCAGCAGCTGCAGCGGATCGACCTGGCCGATGCCGCGCTGCACCTGGCGCACGCTGACGGCGTCCACCTGCAGGGACTTCAGCTGGGCAGCCAGGGCGGGAATGGCATCGGCGGTCGGCGCCTGGTCCAGGGTCAGCACGGTGAAGGCGGCCGTATCGGCCCAGGCCGGGGCGGCCAGCGCGGCAGACAGCGCAAGGGACAGGGCAAGCGGCTTTGTAAACGTTTTCATCGGCGGGCGTAATTCCGTTGCCAAGGCAATCGGTCCAGGGAAAGTGCCGCCGAAGGGTGCAGCGTTCATGCCGCGCGGGCGTTGCCAGGCAACACACCGCGGGCCAGGGGACGGACCGGTCTGCGCGCGGGACCCTCCTCCCGGCGTGACAACCTGCCTGCCCGGGCCGCAAAGCGACCCATCTTGTTAAGATTGTGCGAGGGCATCGATGGCTGTCAACAGGACCTAAGTCACAGGCGCCCCTATGGCCTTGGTTATCAGGCCATCACCGGCGGTCATCAGCGGGCCGCAGGGCCGTACCGATAATGGGAGTCCCCGGCGATGGACCGAGCCCATGAACGTACACCGCACTTTCGACCACCTCTGGCGCGACCGCTGTGATACCTCCAGCCAGCGCAGCCCGCGCGTGCTGATCCGCGTGTTCGTCACTCCCGGCGAGCTGGAGCGCAGCGTGGCGTTCTACGAGCAGCTGCAGGGCGTGGTGGCCGATGCCGGCTTTCCGTTCCCCGATGCCGGCCTGCGCCTGGCCATGGTCGGTGCGTTCCTGCTGATCGAGGGCAGCGATGACGCACTGGCGCCGTTCACCTCCACCACCGGCACCCTGCTGGTCGATGATGTGCGGCCCTATCACGACAGGCTGGTGGCGGCCGGCGCCGAGATCATCTTCCCGCTGCAGGTGGTGCCCACCGGCGCGGCGTTCAATGCGGTGCATCCCGATGGCACCGTGGTCGAGTACGTGCACCATCGCCCGGATCCGCACGGGCGGTGATGGGACGGCCGGGCTGCCGCCCGGCACCCGCTGACGTCAACGTCAACGTCAACGTCAAAAGCCTGCATTCCGTGGGATGGCGGGGTGGGTCCGGTTAAGGGGACGCTGCAAGTACGTCCATGTAAGCTCGGTCGCCGCATCCATGCGGCTCACGCCCCTGCCACCGAACCCACCCCGCCTTCGACAGTTTCCTGCGAGCTGTTGGAACCTGCTGCTGATGTAAGCTGCTGCTTATGGTGGTGGGTGCCGACCGTTGGTCGGCACGGGGTCGGATCTCCATGGATTCGATTCCGGTGGCGGTCCATCCACGCATGGCGTGGATCTACACTACCCGCATGCCCCACCCCGCCCTGCCCTGGACTGGCACCCTGCTGCTGGATGCACACGCCGCCCTGCTGCAGGGCCATGCCGGTGGCAGCGGCACGCACGCGCACTACGCCCACCAGCTGCTGCTCAGCGATGACGCGCCCTGGGAGGTGGAGATCGACGGCGTGGCGCAGCACGGCCAGCGCCTGTGGCTGCCGTCCTTCGTGCCGCACGCCATCCTCTCGGCGCCGCAGGACGGTTGCACCCTGTTCCTGGAACCGGCCCACGCTGATCTCGAACAGATCCAGCAGCAGCTGCCCACGCTGCCCACCGACATTACCGCCCTGCAGCAACGCCTGCCGCAGCTGAGCCGTGCGCAGCCGCTGGACCGCCGCGTGCAGGTGGCGCTGGAACGCATCGCCCAGCACCTGCCCGGCCCGGTGCCCGCCGCCGACATCGCCGGGGCCGCGCACTTGTCCACCAGCCAGCTGCACCGGCGCTTCCAGTCCGATCTCGCCGTGACCCTGCGTGGCTGGGTGCTGTGGCAGCGGCTGCGCATCGCCCTGGCGCATCACCTGCGTGGGCACAGCCTGACCGACAGCGCGCATGCCGCCGGTTTCGCCGATCTGGCCCATCTGTCGCGCAGCCTGCGCCGCATGTTCGGCATCGGTGCGGCGCAACTGCAGGGCCTGCAGCTGCGCGCTGCCTGAGGCGCACTCAACGGCGACGGCGCAGCCCTTCGGGCACCTCGGGCACCGGCCCATGCGGCAGCGCACGGAACGGCGCCAGCAGCTGCCCCGCATAGTCACGCGGGTACTCCGGCTGGCTGCCGATGCCCAGGTCACGCGTCCCCAGGCGATAGTCCGGCGCATCGAAGGACGTGCCCAGCAGGCGGTCCCAGACGGTCAGGAACAGGCCGAAGTTGACGTCACCGGCGGTGCCGTAGCGCATGTGGTGGAAACGGTGCAGCGGCGCCCAGGCCATCACCCGGCCGAGCACGCCGGGACGCATGTCCACGTTGGAATGCTGCAGCAGCAGCTGGATGGCGATGGCGAAGGCCAGCACCGCCGCCACCGGCAGCGGAAGGCCCAGCAGCAGCAACGGCAGCACGCCGCCCACCGCCTCGGCGGCTTGGTGCAGCGGGTGCTTCATCAGGCCGTTGAAGCCGTACATGCGGGTCACGCTGTGGTGCACCGCGTGCAGCCGCCACAGCCAGCCGATGCGATGGCTGGCGTAGTGCACCAGGGTGATGCCGAGATCGGCGGCGATGATGGCCACCAGCACCTGCAGCGCGAACGGCCACTGCTGCGGCCACGCCTGCCACGGAATGATCGCCGCCAGCAGCGGGACGGCCGCGATCGACAGCAGGTTCAGGCCTTCGTTGACCACGGCGTGCAGGGTGTCGCGCAGGCGATCGCCGTGGTCGTGGTTGAACGCCGGGTCGTAGGGCCAGAGGCGTTCGGCCACGAAGGAAACGCCGATGGCGAGGGCAAGCAGAGGCAGCAGCCACAGCGGGTCGCCGTGGTGGTGGCCGACCCAGGCGATGGCGGCGGCAATGAAGCCAGACAGGAACAACGGGGCGTACAGGCGGAGGATCCAGCGTTTCATCGGCAGGCCATGAATGAGGGGCCTGCAGGGTGGCCCCGGCGCCCCCGGCCGGGATTGAACAAACGGCGCAACGCGCAGGCCGACGGGGTCGGATCCCTTTCGCAGAAAGGGCTCCGACCCCATTCACGATGACCCCATCCACGCATGGCGTGGATCTACCGGCCCACCCCGGAATTTCATTAGTAATTCTACTCACAAGGCGAGTAACATGTCGGTCTCAGCCCCTGATCCCGACCCGTCGATACTCGCTCCATGCCCGCCGTTTCCGCCCATTCCTGCCGCTTCCCGCCTGACCGGCGCCTCCCCTGGAGGACCGGCTGATGGGGGCCGTCGTCGCGCTCGACCGTCTGCTGGACGGCCGCCAGCTGTGGCGTGGCCCGGCACGCACCGGGCCGGCCAGCGACCACCTGGCCAGCGGCCACCCGGCGCTGGATGCCCGCCTGCCCGGCGGCGGCTGGCCGGCCAGCGGCCTGTGCGAGGTGCTGCAGGATGCCCCCGGGGTGGGTGAGCTGGCCCTGGTCTGGCCGGCACTGGCCAGGTTGAGCCAGCGCGACCGGCCGATCGTGCTGGTCGCCCCGCCCTACCGTCCGCACGCCCCGGCCTGGGCCGCGGCCGGCCTCGACCTGGCCCAGCTGCAGATCATCCAGGCCGCGCCGAAGCAGGCCCTGTGGGCGGCCGAACAATGCCTGCGCTCGGCGGCCTGTGCCGCGGTACTGTGCTGGCCGCAGCCGCAGCAGGCCGATGACCGTTCGCTGCGCCGCCTGCAGGTCGCCGCTGACAGCGGCCAGTGCCTGGGCTTCGTGTTCCGCGACGTGCGCGCCGCACGCAATCCCTCCCCGGCCAGCCTGCGCCTGCAGCTCGACCACGGCCAGGTGCGGGTGCTGAAGTGCCGCGGCGGCCTGCCACCGGCGCAACCGCTGCCGCTGGCCATCGCCCACTGAGGCCGCGCCATGCATTGGGCCTGCCTGTTGTTGCCGCAGCTGGCGCTGGACAGCGTGCTGCGCCTGCAGCCGGACCCGCAGCGGCCGCTGGTGCTGCTGCAGGGGCCGGCGCAGCGCCGCGTGCTGCGTGCGGTCAGCCCGGCGGCGCGCGCGGCCGGCCTGCGCCCGGGCATGCTGCTGTCGGCCGCGCAGGTGCTGGTGCAGGACATGCAGCTGCACGATTACGACCCCAGCGCCGAACAGCACACCCGCCAGCTGCTGGCCAGCTGGGCCTATGCGTACAGCTCGCAGGTCAGCCTCGATTTCCCGCATGCGCTGGTGCTGGAAATCGGCGCCAGCCGTGCCCTGTTCGGTGATTGGCTGAAGATCGAGAAACGCCTGCGCGATGGCCTGCACGAGCTGGGCTTCCGCCATCGCCTGGTGGCCGCGCCCACCCCACATGCCGCACGCGTGCTGGCCAACGTGCACGATGGCCTGGGCGTCGACATGCAGCAGCTGCCAGCGCTGCTCGCGCAGTTGCCCCTGTCGCGCTGCGGCCTGCCCGCCGAGGCGGTCACCGTGCTCGGCCGCTCCGGCCTGCGCACGCTGGGCGCCGCGCTCGACCTGCCGCGCGACAGCCTGGCCCGGCGCTTTGCCCCCGATGTGCTGCAGCAGCTGGATGCACTGCGTGGCCTGCCGGCGCCGCCACTGCGCTATTACCAGCCCCCGGACCGCTTCGATGCGCGCATCGAATTCGAGTACGAGATCGAATCCAGCCAGGCATTGCTGTTCCCGCTGCGCCGCCTGCTGCTGGACCTGGCCGCCTTCCTCTGTTCGCGCGATGGCGGCGTGCAGCGCTTCGACCTGTATTTCGAACACGACCTGCTGCCGGCCAGCGTGCTGACCATCGGCCTGCTGGCCCCCGAGCGCGATGCCGCGCTGCTGTTCGAGATCGCCCGCAACCGCATGGAAGCCTTCGCCCTGCCCGCCGGCAGCCGGGCACTGCGCCTGCAGGCCGAACACCTGCCGCCGTTCGTGCCGGCCGCGCGTGACCTGTTCGACACCCGCCCGGCGCAGGCGATGCCGTGGACCCAGCTGCGCGAGCGCCTGCGCGCACGCCTCGGCGATGACGCCGTGCAGCCGCTGGCGGTGCAGGCCGACCATCGCCCCGAATGTGCCAGCGGCACCCAGCCGGCGGCCAAGCCCCCCGCGTACTGGCCGCTGCGCCCCGGCTGGCTGCTGGACACGCCGCAGCCGCTGCGTGACCCACGCCTGCGCATCGTCGCCGGGCCGGAGCGGATCGAATCGGGCTGGTGGGACCAGGCCGACGCGCGCCGCGATTACTACGTGGTGGAAACCGCGCACGGCCAGCGCGGCTGGGCCTTCCGCCCGCGCAACGATCCGCATGCGCCGTGGATGCTGCACGGCTGGTTCGGTTGAAGCGCCATGACCGCCACCGCCCCTGCCTATGCCGAACTGCACTGCCTGTCGGCCTTCAGTTTCCAGCGCGGCGCGTCCACCGCCGATGAACTGTTCGCGCGTGCCGCCGGCCAGGGCTACCGCGCCCTGGCGATCACCGATGAGTGCTCGCTGGCCGGCATCGTGCGTGCCTGGCAGGCAGCGAAGACGCACGGCGTGGCGCTGGTCATCGGTGCCGAATTCCAGGTCGAGGACGGGCCGAAGATCGCCCTGCTGTGTACCGACCAGGACGCCTATGCCGGCCTGTGCCAGCTGATCACCACCTGCCGGCGGCGCGCGGGCAAGGGCGAATACCGCTGCCTTCGCGAGGATCTGCACGGCCTGGCCGAGGGCCTGCTGTGCCTGTGGCTGGACCGCCAGCCCGATGCCAGCCACCTGCAGCTGCTGCGCAGCGCCTTCAGCGACCGCCTGTGGCTGGCGGTGGAACTGCACCACGAACACGACGACGTGCGACGCCTGCTGCAGCTGCAGGCCTTCGGCGAGCGCCACGCATTGCCGCTGGTGGCCAGCGGTGACGTGCACATGCATGTGCGCCGCCGTCGCGCCCTGCAGGACACGCTGACCGCGATCCGCCACCGCTGCAGCGTGGCCGAAGCCGGTTGGCGGCTGTTTCCCAACGGCGAACGCCACCTGCGCCCGCGCAGCGCGCTCGCCCAGCTGTATCCGCCCGGGCTGCTGGCCGAGACCCTGCGCATTGCCGAGCGCTGCCACTTCACCCTGGACCAGCTGCAGTACACCTATCCACGGGAGCTGGTGCCCGACGGGCAGACGCCGGACAGCTGGCTGCGCGAACTGGTGGAAGAAGGCATTCCCGAGCGCTGGCCACGAGGCATCCAGCCGGCGCAGCGCGCGCAGATCGAACACGAGCTGGCGTTGATCGCCAAGAAGAACTACGCCTCCTACTTCCTCACCGTGCAGGACATCGTGCGCTTCGCGCGCAGCCAGCAGATCCTCTGCCAGGGGCGTGGCTCGGCGGCCAATTCGGCGGTGTGCTTCGTGCTCGGCGTCACCGAGATCGACCCGGCGCGCAGCAACCTGCTGTTCGAGCGTTTCATTTCCGATGAGCGCGACGAGCCACCGGACATCGACATCGATTTCGAGCACGAGCGGCGCGAGGAAGTGCTGCAGTACGTGTTCAACCGCTATGGCCGCGAGCGCGCCGCGCTCACCGCCGTGGCGATCAGCTACCGCGGCCGCAGCGCGATCCGTGATGTCGCCCGCGCGCTCGGCCTGCCGATGGACCAGGTGAACGAGCTGGGTGCGGCGATGGACCACTGGGGGGGCAACATCCCGCTGCCGGACACCCTGCGCGAACGCGGCTTCGATCCGGACACGCCGCTGATGCGGCGCCTGCTGTCACTCACCGAAGAGCTGATCGATTTCCCCCGCCACCTGTCGCAGCACCCGGGTGGCTTCGTGATTTCCGAACACCCGCTGTCCACCCTGGTACCGGTGGAGAACGCGGCCATGGCCGGGCGCACCGTCATCCAGTGGGACAAGGACGACCTGGATGCCACCGGCCTGATGAAGGTCGACTGCCTGGCGCTGGGCATGCTCACCGCCATCCGCAAGTGCCTGGCCATGCTGCAGCAGCACGGCCTGCACGAAGGACGCATGGATGCGATTCCAGACGAGGATGGCCCGACCTACGACATGATCTGCGCCGCCGAAACCATCGGCGTGTTCCAGATCGAATCGCGCGCGCAGATGGCGATGCTGCCACGCATGCAGCCGCGCACCTTCTACGACCTGGTGATCGAAGTGGCAATCGTGCGCCCGGGCCCGATCCAGGGCGACATGGTGCACCCCTACCTGGAGCGCCGGCGGATCCTGCGCGAACAGGGCCCCGAGGCACTGAACGATCCGGACAACCCGCTGTACCCACCGCAGCTGGAGCGCGTGTTCGCACGTACCCTGGGCGTGCCGCTGTTCCAGGAACAGGTGATGCAGCTGGCGGTGGATGCCGCCGGCTACAGCGCCGGCGAAGCCGATGCACTGCGTCGCTCGATGGCCGCGTGGAAGCGCCACGGCGGGCTGGAGCCACATCGCGAGAAGCTGTTGACCGGCATGCTCGACCGCGGCTACAGCCTGGAATTCGGCGAGCGCCTGTTCGAGCAGATCAAGGGCTTCGGCAGCTATGGCTTCCCCGAGAGCCATGCCGCCAGCTTCGCCCTGCTCACCTATGCCAGCTGCTGGCTGAAGTGCCACTACCCGGCCGCGTTCACCGCCAGCCTGATCAACAGCCAGCCGCTGGGTTTCTACAGCCCCGACCAGCTGCTGCAGGATGCGCGCCGTCATGGCATCACGGTGCTGCCGGTGGACGTGCGCCACAGCGACTGGGATTGCACTCTGGATTTCAGCAAGGGCGCAGCGGCAATCCGGCTCGGCCTGCGCCTGATCGATGGCTGCAGCGAAACGGCAGTGCAGGCACTGATGCGCGAACGCGCGCGCCGCTCGTTCGACGATGTCGGCGATCTCTGCCAACGCACCGGGCTGGACCGGCGCCAGCAGGGCCTGCTGGCCGATGCCGGTGCGCTGCGTGGGCTGAGCGGCCACCGCCATCGTGCGCGCTGGGATATTTCCGGCGTGGAAAACCGGCTGCCGCTGTTCGACCAGGCCCGCGCCACCACCGAGGCCCGCGTGGCCCTGCCGCTGCCCAGCGCGTGGGAGGACATGCAGGCCGATTACCGCAGCACCGGCACCACGCTCGGCCGCCATCCGATCAGTTTCCTGCGCGCGCAGTTGCGTACCCGTGGCTGCCTCGACGCCGCACAACTGGCAGGCCACGGCCATGGACGCCGCGTGCGCATCGCCGGCCTGGTACGCATGCGCCAGCGCCCGCAGACCGCCAGCGGCGTCACCTTCCTCACCCTGGAAGACGAGACCGGCATGGTCAATGCCGTGGTCTGGCGGCACGTGGCCGACCGCCAGCACCGCGTACTGGTCGATACCCAGCTGATGCAGATCGACGGCCGCCTCGAACGCGTCGATGGTGTACAGCATGTGATCGTGCAGCGCATGCTGTGCCTGGATGAACTGCTGCAGGGCCTGCGCAGCCACAGCCGCGATTTCCATTGACCGCGCGGCCCTACCCATCCGCTTTTGCATCCGCTATCGTCGGCACATCCAAGGAAGGACGAACGATGGCCCGCGCACTGATGCTGACCACCCTGGGGGTGTCGACCCTCGCCCTGCTCGTTTCCGGCTGGACCGCCTGGAACCTGCACCACAGCCAGTCACCGCAACGGGTGATCGAAGCCCGCGGCCTGGTCATCCACGATGACAAGGGCCAGGCCCGCGTCATCCTCGGCGCCCCCGTGCCCGATCCGCTCAGCAAGGGCAAACCGCAGGGCCCGCGTGCCACCGCACTGTCGGGCATGATCCTGCTCGGCCCGGATGGCTCCGAACGCGGCGGCTACGGCACCAGCGACCGCGGTGGCGAAGCCCTGCTGACCCTGGACGATGCCAGCGGCACCACCGAAGTATTCAAGGTCGTGGCCAACCCTGATCGCGGCGCGAGCCTGATGGTGCGGCACCAGAACAACACGGGCGCCATGCTCACCTCATGGCAGGGCAAGCCGGAACTGGTGTTCCTGGATGACACCGGCCAGACCTACTACGTGCGACCCGGCGCCAACGCCGCGCCCTGATCGTTCTGTAGAGGCGAGCCATGCTCGACTTCTGTTGGCAGAAACCAGTCGAGCATGGCTCGACTCTACAATCCAAACGAAGCAGTCGAGCAAGCTCGACGCTACGCACCGCACACCGCCAGCAGATCATCGGCCAGCCTGCGCAGCTCCGCCGCCCCCAACGCCGCACAGGTAATGCGCAACCCATGCGCCGGCGCCGCCACCGCAAACACCTCACCACCACGCACATGCCAGCCGCGTGCCGCCAGCGCCAGTACCTGCGCGTGGCTGTCACCCGACAGCGGCAGCCACAGGTTCAAGCCCTCCATCGGCAGCGGCGTCTGCAGCCCGCGCGCGCGCAGCAGTTCCTGCAATGACTGCAGGCGCTGCTGGTAACGCTCGCCCGCTGCGGTGATCTTTGCCCGTTGCGGCGCCGACTCCAGCACCGCGCTGGCCGCATCCTGCAGCAGGTGGCTGACCCAGCCGGTGCCGGCCGCCAGACGCAGGCGCAGCACGCTGGCAGTGGCAGCATCGCAGCCCAGCCACGCCAGCCGCAGGTCCGGCCCCAGCGCCTTGGACAGCGACCGCAGCAGCGCCCAGCGCCGGCCATCGTCCGGCAGCACTGAATGGTAGGGCTGCTGAGAAAGCAGCGCGTAGTGATCGTCGATCAACACGGCCACCTGCGGGTAACCGGCCAGCAGCTGCCGCAGCGCCCGCGCCCGCTTCGCATCCAGGCTGGCGCCGGTGGGGTTGTGCGCACGCGGGGTCAGCAGCACCGCCCGCGCACCGGCCTCCAGCGCTGCACGCAGCGCCTCCACCTGCATGCCGTGCGCATCCACCGCCACCGGCAGCACCGCGTGCCCGCCCGCGGCCAGCACGTTGAGGCTGCCGAGGAAGCACGGATCCTCGATCGCGATGCGGTCACCCGGCAGCAGCCACGCCGCCAGCAGGCGCTCGATGCCATCCACCGCCCCATGAGTCAGCTCCAGCGCATAGCCGGCCGGGCAATGCGGGTCCAGCGAGGCGCGCGCCAGCCGCTGCATGCGCACATCCACCGTCTCCGCCCCGTACAGCCGCGGGGCCGCGACCTGAACGCGCAGCGTGGGAAGAAGCCGCGGGTCCGGGTTGCCCCCGGCCAGGTCGTGCAGGGCCAGGCCCGGTGCGCTGCCTTCGCGGGCCATGGCCTGTACCGGCCCACGCACCACCGTGCCACGGCGGCCGCCGGTGCCGGCCAGGCCGGCACCGTCCAGGCGCTTGTAGGCGGCCGCCACGGTATTCCGGTTCACCCCCAGCTGCTCGGCCAGCTCCCGCACCGGCGGCAGCACGCTGCCCGCGGCCAACTGGCCGTTGCCAATGCCCTCACGGATGCTGTCGAAAATGGCCTCGGCACTACGCCCGGTGATTTTCATTTTGTCCTATGCCAAACTAACCCTTGTCCTGTGCCAGTGTATCCCACCCTGGCCACCCCGCACCGGAGGTCCCCCATGCCCCTAGCCGCCGCCGACTGGCCCGTCGCCCAGTCCGTCGAACAGATCGCTGCCAACCTGGTCACCGTGCGCCAGCGCATCGCCGATGCCTGCATGCGGGCCGGCCGCGACCCGGCCAGCGTGCGCCTGTTGCCGGTCAGCAAGACCGTCGACGAGGCGCGCATCCGCATGGCCGTGGCCGCCGGTTGCCACGAACTGGGCGAGAACAAGGTGCAGGAAGCCCAGCGCAAGGCGGAGTCCATGGCCGACCTCGGCGTGCACTGGTCGGTCATCGGCCACCTGCAGACCAACAAGGCCCGCTATGTCGCCCGCTTCGCCAGCGAGTTCCAGGCCCTGGACAGCCTGCGCGTGGCCGAGGCGCTGCAGCAGCGGCTGCAGCTGGAGGACCGTACGCTGGACGTGTTCGTGCAGGTCAACACCTCGGCCGAACCCAGCAAGTACGGCCTGGAACCGGACGCCGTCGCGGCCTTCGTGCAGCAGCTGCCCGCCTTCGACCGCCTGCGCGTGCGCGGGCTGATGACCCTGGCGATCTTCACCACCGACGTCGAACGCGTGCGCGCCTGCTTCGTGCGCCTGCGCGAACTGCGCGACCAGCTGCAGCACAGCGCACCGACGGGCATCGACCTGTCAGAACTGTCGATGGGCATGTCCGGTGATTTCGAGGTCGCCATCGAGGAAGGCGCCACCGTGGTCCGTGTCGGCCAGGCGATCTTCGGTGCGCGCGCGACGCCGGACAGCTTCTACTGGCCCAGCGCCGGGAAGCCGGCATGACGGCCGCTGCCGGCAAGCACGCCGTGGTGCTGCAGCACGTTGCCTTCGAAGACCTGGGCACGCTGCAGCCGCTGCTGCTCGCGCAGGGCTGGACCGTGCAGGTCCTGCAGGCCGGCGTCGATCCGCTGCAGCCCGCCGAAGCGGCCGACCTGCTGGTGGTGCTCGGCGGCCCGATCAGCGTCAATGACACAGCCCTCTACCCGTTCCTGGCCGACAGCATCGCCCTGCTGCAACACCGCCTGCAGCAGCAGCGGCCGACGCTGGGTATCTGCCTGGGCGCGCAGCTGATGGCGCGTGCCCTGGGTGCCACGGTCGCGGCCAGTGGCGGCAAGGAAATCGGCTTCGCGCCGCTGCTGCTGACCGAAGACGGCCAGCGCTCCCCGTTGCAGGCCCTGCAGGGCATCCCGGTGCTGCACTGGCATGGCGAAGCCTTCGAGCTGCCCGACGGTGCGCGGCGCCTGGCGAGCACGCCGGCCTGCCGCCACCAGGCCTTCGCTGTCGGTCAGCATGCGCTGGCCCTGCAATGCCATCCGGAACTGGACGCGCGCCAGTTCGAGCGCTGGCTGATCGGCCACACCCTGGAGCTGGCCCAGGCCGGCATCGATCCCAACGACCTGCGTGCGCAGGCCCGTCGCTACGGCGCGCCGCTGGCCGCTGCAGCCAACGCCATGTTCGCGCAGTGGCTGCAGCACCTGCCGGAGAACCCGTGATGCATTACCGCCTGACCATTCATCGCCACGGCCAGTACTGGGGGCAGTTCGACTGCGAGGGCCCGGGTGCCCTGCAGCATCTGGACGCCCTCGCCGCGCGCCTGCCCGCCGAAGACGGCTTCCTGCTCCAGCGCCTGAAGGGCGTGGGCGAGGAGCGCATCCTCTCCAGCGGCGCCGACGGCCTGCGCGTGCTGGCGGCGCAGATCCAGTACAAGCCGCTCTGAACTGCAGCGGAGAACTAGCCAGCTCGCGCCGTGATCGGCAAGCCCAAGTGGTCCTGGTGGATGATTCCCCACTGCGGATGCTCGTTGCTATGCAGCTTGATGTCGACAAAGCCAACGTCCGCCAGCCATCTTTCCAGATCCGCATACGCATAGATTCTGAGTTCCAGGGTTGACCCATCCCCGCCGTGAAAGCAGAGATCGGAGAACCGCTGTTCCACACCAGTTTGAGTGATGTTCACGAGAACCCGATTCGCCCCCTCCCCTTCTATCCAGTACTCGTGAAGCTCGGGAAAATGCTCGATCGTGGTGTCATGAAATCCATAAGGAACGGTAAGCGCCAGGAGCCCACCAGGCTTGAGAAGCGCACGCAGATTGCGCAGTGCATCGACGCAAGGGCCATCCACGTGCTCCAACACGTCGGAACTGACCACAAAGTCGTATCTCCCAAGGTGCTGCTGGGCGGGCGCGCGGATATCCAGCACTGGCTGCATGTGGAAGAACGTGTTGATGTAGTTGAACGTTCTCTCCAGGGCCGCCGCATAGACGTCGGCATCGCTCATTCCGATACCTCTTATGCTTCCGCGCCTGGCCATCCGCTCCAGTATTCTGATCCTGCCGGAACCATCCAGTTCGGTCTGAAGTGCAGACATGAGAGCACGGAAGCGAAGTGTCGACCCGCAGGCAAGGCAGCTCCGCATCTCCCTCGCGGAAATCACTTCGCGCGATGCCAACAGGCGGAAGCCGCAGACATTGCAGATCGGCTTTTCGGCCGATGGCGTCATTGAGGGAAAGGCGTAGGGGCGGACGGCATTGACGGTACGTCGTGCTAGACGGCGGAGAGCTCGGTACATGCGGACCCCCATGGCTGGACTGACGCCCAATCTAGCGCAGCCCAGATTGATGAGACAGACCAGGCTTCCAAAGTCTGGAATCGCAAGCAGTCTGTACCTGCGCGTCATGGTTCGCCCCCCCTGCAACGACCACCGCAGCCTGATCCCGACACCACCTCTAATGCAAATGCTTCTCTTTTACTGTAAGGTGCAGCCGCTGCCCTTGCCGCCGCGGGCTGTTCCTCCACCCTGCCCCCGCCCGCCTTGTGTCCACGCCTGTCGAACAGACGGATGTCGCGCATCTGTGCGCAGCCCATTACCGGCCGCTGCATGCCCACGTCCGCCGCAAACTCCCGCAACGCAGCGACGCCGATGACGTCGTCCAGGAAACCTGGCTGCGCGTCGTCAAGGTCGCGGCCAGCGGACTGCTGGGCAACGGTCGCGCCTATCTGTACCGCGTCGCCCACAACCTGATCGCCGACCACTACCGGCAGCGCGCGCGCCGCCGCGAGGACGTGCTGGACGACGCCCAGCTGCTGGCCATCGCCGACCCCGCGCCGCTGCCCGAACAAAGCCTGCTCGACGCCGAACAGCTGCGCCATCTCGACGCGGTCATCGCCGCCCTGCCTGCACGTTCGCGCCAGGTGTTCCTGCTGGCGCGGGTGGAACAGAGAGGGCTGGCCGAGATCGGCCGCCTGCTCGGCATCACCCGGCAGACCGCGCACGGCCACCTGCTGCGTGCACTGGTCGCCGTGCAGCAGGTACCGCAGGCGTGAGCCACGACGCCATCGCCCAGGAAGCCGCCCGCTGGTGGCTGGACGGCCATGACGGCCACCGCGACGAGAACGCGTTCGCCCGCTGGATCGCGGCCGATCCGCGCCATGCCGCGCAGTACCAGCATCTGCAGGCGCTGTGGCAGGCCGGCACGGGCCTGCCCAGCGTGCAGCGGCAGCAGCAGCGGCAGCACCGCCGACGCCTGCGCGACGCCGGCATCGCAGTGCTGCTGCTGTGCGCGCTGGGGCTGTACAGCCGCCACGTGACCCCGCCCCCGGCACAGGTCGTACGCACGGCTGCGGGCCAGATCCGCGAGGGAACCCTGCCTGATGGCTCGCAGTTGCAGCTGGCGCCCGGCAGCGAGATCCACGTCCGCATCGATGGCAAGCGTCGCCAGCTGCAGCTGCAGCAGGGCCAGGCGTGGTTCAAGGTCGCTGCCGACGCCGCCAGGCCATTCCAGGTACACACGCCGCACGGCACGGTCACCGCGCTGGGCACCGCCTTTGATGTCGCCGTCGGGGAACACGCCAGCAGGGTCGTCGTCACCGAGCACACCGTGCAGGTGGACAGCGGCCCTGGCCATGCCGAAGCCCAGCAGGGCCAGCAGATGCGCTTTGATGGTAACGGCACGACCGAGGCCACCGACATGGAAAGCGGTGCACTGGCCTGGCGCGAGCGGCGCCTGCACTGGGTCTCCGCGCCGCTGGCCACGGTCGCGCAGGGGCTGGATGCCTGGCACGGCGGCCACACCTGGATCATCGGCAGCGCACTCCGGCAGCAGCCGGTCAGCGTGCTCGGCAGTGCCGACGGCGCTGCCGAAAGCCGTGACCAGCTCGCCACGCAGCTGCACGTGCGCGTGCTGCGCCTGCCCGCTGGCATGCAGGTCTGGATGGCGCCGCACGGCGAGCCGCGCGATGCACCCTGACATCGGCCCCATCGCCGCGTCTACCCAGGTGAACGACGCCCCGCGTCATCCCCTGAAGCCTTCGATGCTGTGTCACCGCCCCCTTGTTCTTGCCCTGTCGCTGGCGTGTGCCGGCGCCCTGCCGCTGTTGCCCGCACCCGCCCGCGCACAGGCTGCGACGCGCCACTACGATCTGCCCGCGCAGCCTCTGGCCCGCGCACTGGATGCCTACAGCCGCCTCACCGGCGTGGACCTGGTGATGGCCACCGCACTCCCCGCGGGCCAGATGGCGCCCGCCCTGCAGGGTGACTTCGATGACACCCAGGCGCTGGCCGCCTGCTGGCCGGCAGCAACCTGCGGCCGCGCTTCATCGACGCCCGCCATGCCACCCTGGAACCGGCGCCGCCCCAGCACGACGACGGCAGCCGCCGCACCGGTCCACTGCGCGTGCAGAGTGACAGCGCGCGCGGACCCGTCGCCGATACCGCTGCCAGCGCCAGCCAGTACGTCGCCCCCACCGCCGATGGCTTCACCCCTAAGGTCGGCAGCGAACGCGTGGCGATGGCCGAACGCCAGGACGGCAACAGCCTGCTGCGCTCGATGCCCGGCAGCCACAGCTTCCACTCGCGCAGCCAGCCGGGCCTGCAGGTCAACATCCGCGGCATGACCGGCGCCGGCCGGGTCAACACCATGATCGACGGCGTGACCCAGACCTTCCGCAACAACGCCGGGCATGGCTCCGGTGGCCCGTTCGCCTATGTCGATCCGTTCCTGCTGGCCGGCGTTGACGTGCAGCGCGGCGCAGTGGCCGGTGCTGACGGCGCCGGCACGCTGGCCGGCAGTGCCAACTTCCGCACGCTGGACATCGACGATCTGCTTGGCGAAGGTCGCGACTGGGGCCTGCGTGCCGGTTACCGCCACGGCAACAACGGCTACGGCGATGGCCGCACCTTTGCCGGCGCCTGGCGCCACAGCGAGGACGGTGGCGACCGCCAGTTCGGCCTGCTGGCAGCGGCCAGCAGCAGCCGCAGCGGCGAATACGCAACCGCCAACGGGCAGAAGAACAGTGCCGATCCGGCCAGCCAGCAACCCAGCAGCTGGCTGCTGAAGGCACGTCTGCAGCCCAGTGACCAGCATCGGCTGGACCTGAGCCACATGCGCTATGAAAACGACTTCTACCACAACTACCCGTGGCAGATTTCCGCGCGCAACCAACGCGCCAGCTACCACTACACGCCCTACACCCCGTGGCTGGACGTGCGCGTCACCTTCGCAGGCAACAAGACTCATCTGTACTACCCGCCCGTGGAGGATTCCAGCTTCATCGGCCGGCGCACGCACAGCAGCCTGAGCAGCTGGACCGCGGACAACACCAGCCGCTTCGAGATCGGCGCCGTGCAGGCGCGTTGGAACACCGGCATCAAGCACCAGTCGGACATCTTCGTGGCCGACACCCCCACCCTGCGCGGCGCCAACCCGCAGGGCCGCAGCCAGCTGGACAGTGTGTTCAGTACGCTGGAGCTGCAGTCCGACCGCTACGCGATGACGGCCGGCCTGCGCCAGGAACGCTATGGCATCAGCGGCCACATCCCGGTCTGTTCCGATGTGCCGGGCCAGTGTGCGGACATCGGCGGCGGCGGCATCGACGTGCGCCGCACCCAGCATGCGCTCAGCCCGAACCTTGCATTCTCGGTGCAGGCCACCGATTGGCTGCAGTTGTTCGTCGAAGCCTCGCGCACCTCGCGCGCGCCGCGGGTGCAGGAAATGTTCTTCGAGAAGATCCCGCTGGAAGGCATGAGCGACGCCGATGGCGTGGGCGCCAACCCGTTCCTGCGGCGCGAGCGTTCACGCAACCTGCAGTTCGGCGCCAACCTCAGTACCGACTCTCTGCTGGTCGACGGCGATCTGGCCCAGCTGCGGGTGACCCGCTTCGACAACCGCATCCGCGATTACATCAAGCCGCAGTACCTGCTGGTGGTGCACCCGCCGGAAGTGGCGCCGCTGGTGGTGGCCATCGACAGCGACGAGCAGCTGAGTGCCTGGACCGACGTGCTCGATGCCGATGACTTCACCACCACCACCCGCTGGATGAACCAGCCCGGCATCGTGCGCATGCGTGGCATCGAACTGGAAGCCAACTACAGCAGCGAGCACTACCACGCCACGCTGAGCTGGACCCGCTCGCACACCAGCGCGCCCACCATCGAATACGTCAACCTGGAAGACATCACCGCCCTGCCCGACCGCTACTGGACGCTGGATGTGGGTGGCAGCTGGTGGCAGCAGCGCGTGCAGGCCGGCGTGCGCGCCGAATACTCCGGCCCCACCGAGGAAGGCTACGACTTCTTCCAGACCCGCAAGACCGGCGGCACCGGCGTGCTGCTGGACTTCTACGCCAGCTTCAAGCCGCAGCCCAACACCACGCTGTGGTTGAACGTCGAAAACCTGCAGAACAAAGCCTATGACAACAATGCCTCGATCGACAGCATCTTCAGCCCGATCCTGGACCGCGGCAACGGCCGTGGCCGGACGGTCTCGATGGGCGTCAATGTGGCGTTCTGAGCGCCGCTGGCTGCTGCTGTGCCTGCTCGCGTTGGCGGGCATCGCCGGCGCGCAGCCGATGCCGGGCAGCGTCATCGACCTGGCCACGGGCGAGGCGCTGGACGAAGCCGGCTTCGTCCAGCGCGTGGCCACGGCGCAGCGCGTACTGCTGGGCGAACGTCACGATGTCGAGGCCGACCATGCTGCCCAGCGCTGGCTGCTGGCGGCCCTGCAGAAACAGCGCCCGCAGGGCGCCCTGGTGCTGGAGATGATCGCGCAGGAACGCCAGGCGCGCCTGCAGCGCGTGCAGCACTGGTTGGCCAAGGGCAACCGGGCCGACGGCACTCGCCTGCAGGAACTGCTGGGCTGGGACCCGCGCTGGCCGTGGCAGGCCTATGGCGGACTGGTGCAGGACGCCGCTGCCGCCGGCATTGCACTGCACGGCGGCAACCTGTCGCGCGCCGAAGTCGATACCCTGCTGGCTTCGATGGGCCCGGTCACCTTCCCGGTGGCCGATGCGCGGCAGCGGCTGTCGGCAGTCGTGCTGGCCCAGCATGCCGGCGCTGCGCCGATGCTGGAGGGCATGCTGGCCGTGCAGCACGCGCGCGACACGCGCATGGCGCAGGTGTTGGCGACGGTGCCCGCACCGGCCCTGCTGGTCGCCGGACGCTGGCACGTACTGCGCGGCACGGGCGTGCCCGGCCACCTGCCGCCCGCGACGCCGGCGCTGGTGATCGCGCTGGCCGCACCGGGCGAAACGCTCGACGTGGGCGACGCCGATCTGCTGTGGGTCGCTGGCGATGACTGAGCGCAGCGGCCACTGGCCGGCCATCGCCATCAGCGTTGGCCTGCATCTGCTGCCGCTGTTGCTGCTCGTGCACTGGGTGGCAACGCCACCGGCGCTGCCGCCACCGGAGCAGGACATGCGCATCAGCCTGCGCCTGCTGGCACCGGCCGCGCCGCCGCAGCCCATCGAAGAGCGCCACGCCGATACGCCGCGCCCGGCGCAGCAGGCCAGTGCGCCGCAGCCCAGCAAGGCGCCACCGCCGCCGCTGCCCACGGCCGCGCGTGAAGGCGAACTCGCGGCCAGCGAAGCTGGCGGCAGCGGCAAGCAACCGCTGCTGGTTGCGCTACCTGCTGCAAGCACCAACGCCGCGCCGGCAACCGCCTCGGTCGCTGCGGCACCGCCCACGCCCGACGCACCACCGGCCGACCTGCAGGCCGGCGCCGCCAGTGACCAATGGGAAGCCCGGCTGATGGCGCGGCTGCAGCGCTACCGGTTCTACCCGGCTGCCGCACGCGCACGACGCCAGCAGGGCACGGCCTGGGTGAGGGTCAGCCTCGATCGCGAAGGGCGACTGCTCGCATTGCGGCTGGAACAGTCCAGCGGCCACGCGCTGCTGGATGAAGCCGCGCTGCAGACCTTCCGCCGCGCGCAGCCGCTGCCGCCCATTCCCGATGAGATGAACGCACCGCAGGAACTGGTGGTACCGGTGGAGTACTACCTGCACCAGACGTAACGAATGTAGAGTCGAGCCATGCTCGACTGCCGCGCTGTCGCACAACGCAACAGGCCCGCACGTTGCCATGCGGGCCTGCTGTTGTTGATCACGGGCGGGCAGCGCGGTCAGCGCGGACCCAGCACCTTCAGCAGGTCGTCGCCCTGCGGCAGGCCGGCGCGGCGCTCGACGCTGCCCTCTGCATTCTGGAACAGGATGCCCGGCGTACCCTGGAAGCCCATTTCCACCATCAGCACCTGGTTGGCGTCGAGCTTGCCAGCGACATCGCGGCTGATGCTCGGCAGCGGCTTGATGCCACCGCGATCAAACTGGTGTTCGTTCTCCAGCAGCGCGGCACTGGGGTCGCGGGCGGACAGGATGGCCGCGGCCTTGGCCGGGCTGTCTTCACGGATCACGCCGACCATGATGTGACGCAGCTGCACCTTGCCTGCATCCACCCAGGGACGCGCCGCATCCCAGAACTTGTGGCAATACGGGCAATTTGCGTCACTGAACGTGTAGACGATCCGCGGTGCGTCGGCCTTGCCGTCACGCACCCACGCGCTGGCTTCCAGCTTGGACCACATCTTGGCCGACATCGGCGCGGACACCAGCTTCTCCACCGCCTCGGCGGCCACGTCGTTGCCCTCGGCATCGAACAGGCTGCCGACCAGCACATGCTTGCCATCCGCGGTGACATACGCCGCCGCCGGCTGCTGGCCACCGACCACACCAGCAAAGCCGCGCAGGCCGCCCGGCGCATCGAATTCGGAAACCACCTCGAAGCCGTGCTTCTCGATGCCCTTCAGAACCGCAGGGCGCTCGCCCTTGCCTGCCGCAGGGGCCGCTGCAGCGGTGCCGGCGGGCGTCTTGGCCGGCGGCGTCTGTGCCTGGCTGCAGGCGGTCATGGCCAACAGCATCGGCAGGATCAGGACCGCAGGCGCGGTGCGCAGGGAAATCGATAGCATGGGAACTCCAAAAGGAAATGCCCGCGCAGGCTACCGCAGCCTGCGCAGTTTGTGTTCAAGACCGGCCTGGGTCAGTTCACCGAGGTGCAGATCCTGCAGGCGTCCCTGCGCATCGAAGAACAGGGTCGAGGGATAGGCGCGCACGCCCAGCGCGGTGGAGGCCGACGCAGGCTCGTCCAGCAGGACATCGCGCAGTGCAAGCTGCTCTGCGGCCAGGAACTGCTGCACCTCATCCTGGCCTTCGCCCTGGTTGAGGAAGATGAACTGCAGCTCGGGGTGGGCCTGCTGCGCGCGGGCCAGAACCGGCATTTCGCGCCGGCATGGGCCACACCAGCTGGCCCAGAGATTCAGCACAACGGGCTTGCCACGGAATTGATCGAGGTCCAGCGACTGCCCCTGCAGATCCACCACCTGCAACGCCGGCAGGGACAGCGTGTTGGCCTGCCACTGCGACAGACCATAACTGCCCACGCCCCACAGCAGCGCACCGGCGAGTGCACTGCACAGCACCGGAACACGCAGCGAAGGATGGCGACGCAGGCGCCAGACACCCCACCCCAGCGCTGCAGCCAGCACTACCACCACGTGATAGCCGCCATCGGCAATCTGCAACATGCTCCAGGGCGCGTCACGATAGAAGGCGAAATTGGCGGCAATGAAGGACACGCGGCCGCAGAGCAGGCCGACCAGCAGCATGTCCAGCACCTGGCCCGCGCCCGAAGGCCGCGGCGGCACTGGCTGGCGCACCGGCCAGAGCCGCGCGAGGCCCATCGCCAGCAGCAGACAGATCAGGATCACCACTACCGGCATCGGCACCGGCCCCACACTCGCCATTACATCACCTGCACCACATTCCAGAGTCCTGCATGGTCGGAGCGCCGCGCCCGCGTTGCAAGCGCGGCGTCCTTCCTGGGGTTGTCAGGCCGCGTCCAGCCGCGAGTCCGCAACCGGTACCACCGGCACGGCCCGCGATGCCATCGCCGCCGGTGCCGGTGCCGGCAACGCGCGCTCACGCCGCTTGCAGTTCACGTGCCGCCGGTAATTGGCCGGCGTCATGCCGACGATGCGCAGGAACAGGCGACGGAACGCGCTCTGGTCCGCGTAGCCCACGCCCCAGGCCACTTCGTCGATGCTGGCGCCCTGCTGCAGCAGGGTCTGCGCCTTGGCCACGCGCAGCCGCTGGCAGTACTCGATGGGGCGCAGCCCGGTGGCTTTCAGGAAGCGCCGCTGCAGCGTCCGCGGCTCAAGACCGGAGACCTCGCAGATGGCCGGCAGCGTCGCCCCGCGTGCGGAGGTGGTGTGCAGCCAGCGCTGGGCCTTGAGCACATCACGGTCGCCGTGGGCGAAGTTGGCACTGAACCGCTCCAGGTCCTGCTGCACGCCCGCCGGTACGACGATGCCCAGCTGCTGTGCGACCGCGCTGGCCACGCCCTGCCCGTGCAGGCGATACAGCAGGCGCAGGCCCAGGTAACGCCATGCCTGCGGACCGGCCACGGTGAGCAGGTCGCCGTCATCCACCAGCGCACGCTCACTGGGGGCCCAGCTGGCGGCCTGGCCCTGCAGGCCCGGATGGCGCCGCAGATCGGGGCCCGACACGGTGCGCCCGGCCAGCAGGCCCGCCCGTGCCAGCACACCGACGCCGTCGGCTGCCGCGGCCAACAGGCTGCCACCGTCGTAATGCGCACGCAGCCAGTCCAGCAGGACTTCCTCGGCGCGCGCCGAGACCACCGGGCTGACCTGGCCCGGCAGGGCAATCACGGCGGGAATCGCCGCATCCAGCATTTCCGCACCGGCGATGCGGTTCACACCCCGGTTGCTGGCCGGCACGATCCAGCGGGTGACCAGCACGCGGGCACTGGGGCGCCGCTGCTGCTGGGCCAGGCGATTGGCCACGTGGGCCATTTCAGCCAATACCGAAGCTGCAGATGGATCTCCCCCCGGATACTCCACCACGGCAACCTCGACGAAACCGTCGTTGTTCAGTCCCTCCACGCTCCCGTCCTCCATTCGTTCAGGCCGTCGAGCGGCCGGTTCAGGCGAAGGGTAGGAAGTGCCGCAACGGCAGGGCTATGAAGAAAGTTGCAAAGTGCGCTGAATGGGGGAAACCCACAAACCCTTGACTCTTGACCAGACTCCAGGGTTGACAATGGCGGCATCCACCAGGAGTGCGCCATGAATATTGGACAGCTGGCCCGCGAGGCCGGGGTGCCGATCGACACCGTCCGCTACTACGAACGCCAGCAGCTGCTGCCCACCGCGGCGCGCTCTGCCGGCGGCTACCGCGTCTTCGGCGAGCAGGACCTGCGCCGGCTTCGGTTCATCCGCCGGGCCAAGGCGCTGGGCTTCAGCCTGGAGGAAATCGCCGAGCTGCTGGCACTGAGCGACCGCCACCAGCAGGACATGGCCAGCGTGCGCGATACGGCACAGGCGCGCCTGCTCGACATCGAGCAGCGGATGGCCGAACTGCAGCGCATGCATGCCGCACTGGCACAGCTGGTGGACGCCTGCCCCGGCCATGGTGCGCTGGAACAGTGCCCCATCCTCGCCGCACTGACCGAGGACAACGCATGAACACCGGACATTTCCATCACGACCACGGCCCGTCGCCCACTGCAGGCGGCTGCTGTGGCAGCGCGAAGAACGCGCCAGCCACGGTGAAGGATCCAGTCTGCGGCATGGACGTGGACCCGGCCAGCAGCCCCCACCACGCGGAACACGCTGGAAAGCAGTGGCACTTCTGCTCGGCACGCTGCCGCGAGCGCTTCATCGCCACGCCCAGCGCCTTCGATGGCACCGCGCCGAAGGCCACCGGCGGCTGCTGCGGCGGGCACAAGGCAGCGGCCGGCACCGCCACGGTGAAGGACCTGGTCTGCGGCATGGACGTCGACCCTGCCAGCACCGCGCACCACACCCATCACCAGGGCCAGGACTACCACTTCTGCAGTGGCGGCTGCCGGCAGAAATTCATCGCCGATCCGCAGCGCTACCTCGACCCCTCGTCCTACGTCGCCCCCGAGGTGCCCGCGGGCACGCTCTACACCTGCCCGATGGACCCGGAAATCGTGCAGGAAGGCCCCGGCACCTGCCCGATCTGCGGCATGGCGCTGGAACCGATGATGCCCAGCCTGGACGACGGCGAGAATCCGGAACTGACCGACTTCCGCCGCCGCTTCTGTGTGTCGCTGCCGCTGAGCGTGGCGACCATGGCGCTGGCGATGCTGGCGATGACGCCGCTGCTGCATGCCTTGTCGCCGACACTGCGGGTGTGGATCGAGGGCGCGCTGGCCACGCCGGTGGTGTTGTGGGCCGGCTGGCCGTTCCTCGAGCGCTGGGCGCAGTCGATCCGCAACCGCAGCCCCAATATGTGGACGCTGATCGGTACCGGCGTCATCGCCGCCTACGGCTACAGCGTGGTGGCCACGGTCGCACCGGGCGTGTTCCCGCCCTCGTTCCAGCAGCACGGCCACGTCGGCGTGTACTTCGAAGCGGCGGCGGTGATCATCTCGCTCACCCTGCTCGGCCAGTTGATGGAACTGCGGGCGCGGGCCAAGACCTCGGCGGCGATCAAGGCCCTGCTGGGCCTGGCACCGAAGACCGCGCGGCGCATCGACGCCGATGGCAGCGAGCATGACGTCGAACTGGCGCGGGTGAAGGCCGGCGACCGCCTGCGCGTGCGCCCCGGCGAGAAAGTGCCGGTGGACGGCCGCGTGCTGGAGGGCCGTTCCTCATTGGACGAATCGATGCTGACCGGCGAACCGGTACCGGTAACCAAGCAGGCGGGCGACAGCGTGATCGGCGCGACCCTGAATGGTTCCGGCGCACTGGTGATCGAAGCCGAACGCGTGGGCGATGACAGCATGCTGGCGCAGATCGTGCAGCTGGTGGCGCAGGCGCAGCGTTCGCGCGCACCGATGCAGCGCATGGCCGACAAGGTGGCGTACTGGTTCGTGCTGGCGGTGCTGGCCGTGGCCGCGCTGGCGCTGTTCGCCTGGGGCCTGTTCGGACCGGAGCCGTCATGGACGCATGGCGTGCTGAGCACGGTGGCGGTGCTGATCATCGCCTGCCCGTGTGCGCTCGGGTTGGCCACGCCGATGTCGATCATGGTGGCCACTGGCCGCGCCGCGCAGCATGGCGTGCTGTTCCGCGATGCCGAAGCCATCGAAGCACTCGGCAAGGTCGATACGCTGGTGATCGACAAGACCGGCACGCTCACCGAGGGCCGGCCGGCATTCGATGCCGTGCATGCCTCCGCGGGATTCGAAGATACCCAGGTGCTGCAGTGGGCGGCCAGCCTGGACCAGGGCAGCGAGCATCCGCTGGCTGAAGCCATCGTCACCGCTGCACGCACGCGTGGACTGCCGTTGCTGGCGGTGGAGGATTTCGATTCGATCACCGGCCTGGGCGTGCGGGGCCGCGTGGACGGCCGCGCGATGTGGCTGGGCAACACCGCGCTGATGGCCGGGCAATCGGTGCAGGTGGCCGCCGTGCAGGAACAGGCCGATGCGTTGCGCCGTCGAGGTGCCAGCGTGATGTACCTGGCGGTGGACGGGCAGCTTGCAGGCCTGTTGTCAGTGGCTGATCCGATCAAGTCGACCACGGCCGAAGCCATCGCCGCGCTGCACCGGGATGGGCTGCGCATCATCATGGCCACCGGTGATGGCCTGCTGACCGCGCAGGCCGTGGCGTCCACCCTCGGCCTTGATGAAGTACACGGCGAGAGCCGTCCCGCCGACAAGGCCGCGCTGGTGCAGCAGCTGCAGGCACAGGGGCGCGTCGTGGCGATGGCCGGCGACGGCATCAACGATGCCCCTGCGCTGGCCAGCGCCAACGTCGGCATCGCCATGGGCACCGGCACCGACGTAGCGATGTCCAGCGCACAGGTCACCCTGGTGAAGGGCGATCTGCGCGGGATCCTGCGTGCGCGCCAGTTGTCGCGTGCAGCCGTGCGCAACATGCGGCAGAACCTCGGCTTCGCCTTCCTTTACAACGGGCTGGGCATTCCGGTCGCGGCCGGCGTGCTGGTGCCATGGGGCATTTCGTTGTCGCCGATGCTCGCTGCGGTGGCGATGAGCCTGAGTTCGGTATCGGTCATCAGCAACGCGTTGCGCCTGCGCGCGCAGCGTCTGCCGGGCGGCTGACATCGACCTCGCAACGGACGTGAAGAAAAGTGCAACAAACGCTTGCCAACCCCCGGGGGCACAGCTATTATTTCGCTCCTCAGCGACGTGGGGCCATAGCTCAGCTGGGAGAGCGCCTGCATGGCATGCAGGAGGTCAGCGGTTCGATCCCGCTTGGCTCCACCAATCTTTCGGCATTAGGCCGTCGGAAGAGTCGCAAAAGAACATTGATGAGATCTGCGTCCCCATCGTCTAGAGGCCTAGGACATCACCCTTTCACGGTGGCGACCGGGGTTCGAATCCCCGTGGGGACGCCAACTCATCACGAACAACGAGGACCCGGCCGATAACCGGGTCTTTTTTGTTCACCGCCTACCGGCGTTCAGGTTGTGGCGTTGCGGTTCCCCTGCCCTCGTGGCCCTGGTGAACCACAACGAAGAAAGCGAAAAAAAAGCTTCCACAAAGGTGAATACGTTGGTAAGATAGGCGGCTCGGTAACACGGGGCCATAGCTCAGCTGGGAGAGCGCCTGCATGGCATGCAGGAGGTCAGCGGTTCGATCCCGCTTGGCTCCACCACTTTCGACATTAGGCCGTCGAAGGTTCTACAACTTGAAGTTTTTCGTGCGTCCCCATCGTCTAGAGGCCTAGGACATCACCCTTTCACGGTGGCGACCGGGGTTCGAATCCCCGTGGGGACGCCAGTTTCAAAACGGACCCTGCTCCCATGCAGGACAACCCGGAGCTTCATGGGGCCATAGCTCAGCTGGGAGAGCGCCTGCATGGCATGCAGGAGGTCAGCGGTTCGATCCCGCTTGGCTCCACCACTTCGACATTAGGCCGTCGAAGATCTACAACTTGAAGTTTTCGTGCGTCCCCATCGTCTAGAGGCCTAGGACATCACCCTTTCACGGTGGCGACCGGGGTTCGAATCCCCGTGGGGACGCCAATTCTTGAAGACCCCAGCCTCGGCCGGGGTTTTTCTTTGCCTGTCATTCCAGTAGATCCACGCCATGCGTGGATGAATGCCTGATGCCACAGACTCAGAACCGCCGATACATCCCGATCGAGGCCGGCGCCGTCGGTGCAAACCCGAACTTCGCGTACAGGCGGTGTGCCTCACCATCGGCCAGCAGGCTCACATAGGCCGACGGCGGCAGCGTTGCCTGCATCCAGGCGTCCAGCCGCCGCATCACCTCCTTGCCCAGGCCCTGCCCCTGCAACCGGGGCACGACGGCGATATCGCACACCTGCAGGTGGCAGCCACCATCGCCGACGATCCGCCCCATCGCCACCAGTTCGCTGCCCTGGTACGCGCAGACCCCGAACAGGGTATTGGGCAGCGCGCGGCTGGCAGCCTCGGCGGTCTTGGCGCTCAGCCCCGCCAGCAGCCGCAGCTGGCAGTAATCCTCAACGGTCGGCACGCCATCGCGGAACTGGCAGCTCGTCGAATCATTCATGCGTCATCTCCCGGGTGTCGGGCTATCCTGCCGCAGTCTCGTCGCAGCCGCTGCGACCTTCGCCCATAGAACGCCCATGTGCTATTCCGCCCTGATCCGCGCCGACTACGCCAAGCTCGTCCGTGAGTACGGCGCCGTGCTGTCGCTGGAAGAATTCGCCGAGCTGTATGCGCACGATCCGGGCAAGAAGCGGCCGAAGACACCCAAGGCCATGGACGATGGTTTTGCTGGCGCGCGCACCGAACAGGGCCGCGACATCGTGGCGAAGATCCAGCAATGGCATGCCGAGGAGCAGCAGACGCTGCAGGCCGAGCTGCTGAAGCAGGGCGAGCGGCGCGACATCGCCAACGCCACCCTGGCCACGCGGCCGACGCAGAAGGCGCGCAACGACCTGCGCGTGGCCAGCAACCGCATCGAGCGTGCACAGGCCCGCCTGGACGATCTGCATCGTGTGCAGCTGCTGCCGCGCGACAACCGCATCTTCCCCGGCACCTACGCACCGGTGATGGTCAGCGAGAACGGGCAGCGGGTCATCAAGCCGATGCGCTACCAATGCCGCCTGCCGGACAAGCCCGCTCGCAACGACGTGCTGTACCCGGGCACCTACAACGCGCGCCGCGACAGCCTGGAAGGCTACTGGCGCGGCGCCTTCGGCCTGCGCCACGGCGTAGTGGTGGTCAGCGCGTTCTACGAGCATGTGCCGCGCCATGCCATCGCCGGCCGCAGCCTGGGTGCCGATGAAAAGGAACAGGACGTGGTCCTGGAATTCCGCCCCGATCCACCGCGCGACCTGCTGCTGGCCTGCCTGTGGGCCGAATGGGAAGGACCGGAGGGGCGCCTGCTGTCCTTCGCCGCGATCACCGACGCACCACCGGCCGACGTGGCCGCCGCCGGCCATGACCGCGGCGTGGTACCGATCCGTCGCGAACACCTGGACGCCTGGCTCAATCCCGATCCGGACCAGCTGGCCACGCAGTACGCCATCCTCGATGACCGCGAGGATCTGCGTTACGTCTACGAGGAAGCGGCCTGAGCCGGAAGACTGCGCTCAGGCCCGCGCGCTGCTACGGCCGACCGCGCGCAGCAAGGCCTGCGACAGATCCACCGACAGATAGGGTTTCACCAGCAGCACGCCGTCGCGCATCGATGCAGGCAGCTGATCGGCGGTCATGCCGGTGGCCAGCACGAAGGGCACGCCCGCTGCGGCGAGCGCCGCGGCGACCGGTTCACTGGTTTCGTTGCGGGCCAACCGGTAATCCAGCAGCGCCACGTCCGGCGAGGTTTCCTGCAGCAGGCGCAGCGACTCGGCAACCGTCGCTGCCAGGCCGACGACCACGGCGCCGGCCTGCACCAGCTGCATCTGCAGCAGGGCCGCGCTCATTTCGTCGTTTTCGACCACCAACACGCGCAGATCCTGCAACGCCGCCATGGGGCCTCCCCCACCTGTTAAGCCGATCCAGTATAGCCATCAGCCAGCCATTGCCGACAGGACGGCGGGCTTCCGCCCCCCTCCGAAGAGGCCTCTATGAAGGTCCGCCGGGCTCGGTTACACTAGCCCGCTGCTGCCGGTGTGGCGGAATGGTATACGCAGCTGACTCAAAATCAGCCGGGGGTGACCCCATGAAGGTTCGAGTCCTTTCACCGGCACCATCGAACAAAAGGCCAGGTCATTGACCTGGCCTTTTGCGTTTCTGGAGGCTCAGCCCCTCGCTTCAGGGCACCACCCGCAGCATCGGCGTGCGCTGTGCCGTCGCACTGCCCTGCCCCGCATCCACCCGGAATCCGGCCACGGTCTGCAGCAGCTGCGCGGACTGTTCCTCCATGCTGCGTGCCGCCGCCGAGGCCTCTTCCACCAGCGCCGCGTTCTGCTGCGTGCCCTGGTCGATCAGGTCGACGGCCTGGTTCATCTGCTGGATGTCATCGCTCTGCTGCTGGGCCGCCGTGCTGATCTGGGTCATCAGGTCGCTGACACGGCGTACGTCGCGCACGATCTCATCCATGGTGCGCCCGGCGCTTTCCACCTGCGCGGTGCCGGCGCCGACATTGGCCACCGATGCGTCGATGAGCTGCTTGATCTCCTTGGCCGCGCTGGCCGAACGCTGCGACAGCTCGCGGATCTCGGTGGCCACCACGGCAAAACCGCGACCATGTTGGCCGGCGCGTGCCGCTTCCACCGCCGCGTTCAACGCGAGGATGTTGGTCTGGAAGGCAATGCCGTCGATCACCCCGATGATGTCGACGATGCGGCGCGAGGAGGCGTTGATCACCGCCATGGTCGAGACCACTTCATGTACCACGGTGCCACCGCGCGCGGCCACGTCTGCCGCGCCGCCGGCCAGTTCGCTGGCCTGACGTGCGTTGGTGGCGGTGCGCTGCACGGTGTCGGCCAGGCCCTTCATCGACACCGCCGTTTCTTCCAGCGAGGCCGCCTGCTGCTCGGTGCGCTGGGACAGGTCGCTGTTGCCCTGGGCGATCTCGCTCGCGCCCACCGCAATGGTGTCGGCGGCGAACTTGATCTGGCCAAGAATGCCGGCCATTGCCTCCACCAGCGCGTTGACGCCCTCGCACAGTTCGGCAACCGGGCCGCGCTTGTCGGTCATGTCCACATGGTGGGTCAGGTCGCCCTGTTTTGCCGCCGCCACCACTTCGCGGGTCTGCGCTACGGCGCGCTGGGTGGCCTGGTTCTCGTGCACCTGGGCGGTGATGTCGGTCGCGTACTTCACCACCTTGAACGGGCGGCCGTTCATGTCGAGGATCGGGTTGTACGACGCCTGGATCCACACCTCGCGCCCGCCCTTGCCCAGCCGCCGGTACTGGCCGGCGTCGTACTCGCCGCGGCCCAGCTTTTCCCAGAACTGCCGGTATTCGGCACTCCCGCGGTGGTCGGGTTCGACGAACAGGGAATGGTGCTGGCCACGGACCTCGTCCAGCGTGTAGCCGGTGGCGGCCAGGAAGTTGGCGTTGGCCGACAGGATGCGCCCGTCCAGGCTGAACTCGATGACCGCCTGCGACTTGTCGATCGCCGCCAGCTGGCCCGCCGAATCAGCGGCCTGCAGCTTCTGCGCGGTGATGTCGGTGGCGAACTTCACCACCTTGTACGGCCGCCCCTGGCGATCCAGCACCGGGTTGTACGAGGCCTGGATCCAGATCTCGCGCCCGCCCTTGCCGAAGCGCCGGTACTGGCCGGCGTCGAACTCGCCGCGCGCCAGCCGCGCCCAGAACTCGCGGTACTCGACGCTGCGGGCATGCTCGGGATCGACGAACAGGGAATGATGCTGGCCCTGTATCTCGTCCAGGCGGTAGCCCACCGCCTGCAGGAAGTTCTCATTGGCCTGCAGGATGGTGCCGTCCAGGGCGAACTCGATGACCGCCTGCACGCGATGCAGCGCAGCCACCTGCGCGGCCAGCTCATCCTGGCGGCGATCCTGCGCGGACAGCTCGGTGGTGGTGCGGTGACCGCCCAGCGCGCCCAGCAGCACGCGCCAGGGCGAAAAACGGGAGTGCGGGTCGGCCGGTGTCTGCTCACCCGCCGTGAAGCCTGGCATCAGCATCGTGGGTTCCTCGGAGTCCAATAGAATGCAATCCGGCGGGCGGGTGCCCGACGGGGCCATCAATTGCCTGGACTTGCAGACGCGCGGGGGAAGCGTCCTTGTTCGTTGTGCGCGTAAAGCTCTGGACTGCGGACTGCGGAAGGCGGTACACACAGCACGGACCGCCCGTCGGGGGCAGCCTGGAGTCCAGCAGCGAGGGACAGGAGCGGGATCCAGTCAGGTTATCGGCCGGCGGGACGCGGCCTTTAGGGCCATTTTTAGCCCCCGCGTCTTCACAGCACCCGGCGATACAGCAGCTTGCCCTCGGCCTCGCCCTGGGGCTGGTAGCCGTTGCGCTCCAGCAGGGCCACCATCTGCGGGAAGGCCTGCGAGGTCTTCACCTCGATGCTGTCATAGCCCTGCGCGGCGGCCCAGCGCTCCTGGGTTTCCAGCAGGGCCTGGGCGATGCCCTGGCGGCGATGTGCCGGATGGATGCCACCGACCCAGCTGTAGAAGCGCCGGCGGTCCAGCGCGTAGCCCACCTTGAAGCCGACCAGTTCACCGCCCTGCTCGGCCACCAGCACCAGGTGGCGACGGCCGGCCAGGCGTTGCATGTAGGTGGCGTGCGTGCGCCCCTGGCCCAGCTCACCCACGCCCTGCAGCACCTGCAGGGCCTCGTCCAGAGAGCCTACCCTTACCAGCATCGTGTTCCTCCATGGTCAGCGTTGCCGCCACATCATCCAGCGCAGCACGGCGATGGCCAGCACCGCCGGCAGATAACCGAGACTGCCTACCCAGACCAGCAGTGCCGCAGTCACCCAGTTGCCGCCGCCGCCAAAGAGCCACGGCGTGGTCTGCAGGACATGCAATGCCACCGGCAGGATCAGCAGTGGCGACAGCCGCAGCAGCTGCCAGCGCCAGCCCAGCGGCCCGACAAAGCCGATGATCGCACCAAGCAGTGCGGCGATCGTCACGATGGGGAGTGCAGCGTCCATGTCGTCGTTCGTTCCAGGTTGCAACGTTCATTGTGGCCCATGCCACGCCTGGCTGCGATGCAGGCGGCGGCCGGAAGGTTGCAATGACCAACGGGGGATTACTTTGCGCGGCGCTGCGTGCAGGATCATCGTCATCACGGATGCGCAGGGAGAAGCCCATGTTCAAACGTCGTGCCTGTGTTCTGTTGTTGAGCCTGTGCAGTGCCGCCGCCGGCGCCGCCGATGTGCCCTACCGCCCCGCCTTCCATCCTGGCGAGCACAAGGGACCGCCTGCCGGCCGCTTGAATGACGTTCTGGTTCTGGGCAGCCCGCATCTGTCCACCCTGACCGACGCGTTCCAGCCGACGATGCTGGAACCGCTGCTGGAGCGCCTGCAGGCGTGGCAGCCCACGGCCATCGCAGTGGAAAACGTCTCCGGCCTGCAGTGCGACTTCATGCGCCGCAGCCCGGCCCGCTATGCCGACAGCGTGAGCACCTACTGCGTCGACACCGCACCGGCCGAGGCAGCGACCGGACTGGATGTTCCCGGCGCCAACGCCGAAATGGACCGTCTGCTGGCCACATGGCCGAAGGACGCCACACCGGCACAGCGGCGCCGGTTGGCCGCGGTCGCCCTGGCCGCCGGCGAACGCGGTTCGGCCATCGTGCAGTGGCTGCGCCTGCCCAGCAGCGAACGCCGCGCGGCCGACAGCCTGACAACGGAACTGGTCGCCTTCCTCGACGCACGCGTGCTGCGCAAGGACGAGGTGAACCTGGTCGCCGCCCAACTGGCCGCACGGCTGGGACTGGAGCGGCTGTGGTCGGTGGATGACCACACTGCCGATACGGATACGCCCAAGGAACAGCAGAAAGCGTTCGCCAAGGCCATCCGCGGCGCCTGGGACAACCCCGCCGGCAAAGCGCGCCGCGCCGCCTCCGCCCCCTTCGAGGACAAGGTGACCCAGCCGGGCGGGCTGCTGGCCCTCTATCGCCACGAGAACTCCCCGCAGACCGCACAGAACGTCTACGACAGCGATTTCGGCGCCGCGCTGGTCGAGCCGTCACCGGAGGGCTTTGGCCGCAACTACGTGGGCTACTGGGAAACCCGCAACCTGCGCATGGTCGCCAACATCCGCGACGTGCTGGGCCGGTACCCGGGCACGCGCATGCTGGCCATCGTCGGTGCGTCACACAAGTGGTACTACGAGGCCTACCTCGACCAGATGCATGACGTGCGGCTGCTGGATGTGGAGCCGGTACTACGCTGACGCTACTGGCCGAACGTCCTGACCGTCAACGCGGGCGAGACGAACACGCGCAGCCCATGCCCCAAGGGCTGCTGCATGTCATAGCCGCGCGCATGCGGCCAGCTGCCGGCACCACCGATCTCCACGAACTCGGCCCCCGCGTTGCGGACAACGCGGGCGCCGGGACTGTATGCCAGACGACCGTCGAACACCGGTTCGCCCTGCCCCGCTGCGAACACCTGCACGCGTACATCGCCGGTGAGCGCATTGAAGCCAAGCTGCAGCTTCACGCTGCCCTGTGCATGGGCGACCTGCACGTCGATACCCTCGGACGTGTCCACCCGCGGTGCGACGCCGAACAACTCAAGAAACGCGGTTTCGTCCCACGCAAACATCGGTGACCCCGTCATTCGTAGAAGTAACAGTCGAGCATGGCTCGACTCTACAGATGCGAGGTCAGCGTGTCCGCCGCCCATTGCGCCACAGCACCGCGCTGGCGCCGATGATGCAGCCCAGGGTGGCCAGCAGTGCGCTGGCCACGCCCCACTGCAGGACCGGCACCAACGACTGCGCCAAGGGATCGAGGCGAAGCTGCTCCAGGCGCAGGCCACCGGCCAGCGCCAGCAGCCAGCCAATGCAGGCGGGCGCGTAGGCGCCGACGATCTGTGTGTTCCAACGGCTCATGGCAACTCCCTGTCGAGGTGGCGATGGGGCGATTGTTCCGCCCCGCCCTCTCACAGGTTGAGACCGTATCCGGCGTTACTTCACCCAGCCGCCGCCGAGGGCCGCCATCAGTGCCGCGCTGGCCTGCAGCTGCCGGCTCTGGATGTCCTGCAGGCCCAGCTGCGCCTGGCGTGCATCGGTCTGCGCGCTTACCACGTCCAGGTAGCTCACCGCGCCACCGGCATAGCGGTCGCGCGCGATCTGTTCGGCACGCCGCGCCGCCTGCACCGCGTCGTCTTCATGGCCACGCTGCGCTTCGAGCTGGCGCAGCAGGGTCAGCTGGTCCTCGACCTGGCGGATCGCGGCCAGCACGGTGGCGCGGTACTGCGCCGACGCCGCATCGAACTCGGCATACGCCTGCGCCTTGGCCGCCTTGCGCCGGCCGCCATCGAACACCGGCAGCGCTGCCAGCGGGCCCAGCGCCCAGTAACGGTTGCCCACGTCCAGCACCGACAAGCTGCCCGAAGTCTGCCCGCCCAGCAGCCCGGTCAGGCTGAGCTGCGGGAACCACGCCGCACGCGCCACGCCGATGCCGGCGTTGGCGGCGAACACCCGTCGCTCGGCCGCAGCGATATCCGGGCGTTGCTGCAGCAGGTTGCTGGGCAGATCCGCGGGCACCTGCGGCAGCGCCGGCAGGTTGCCGTCGGCCAGCACGAAACCGCTGGCCGGTGCGCCCACCAGTTCGGCGATGGCATGGCGCAGCAGCGCATGGCGTGCATCCAGCGCATCCAGGTCGGCCTGCGCACTGGCCAGCTGGTGGCGGGCGCGGGCGACGTCCAGTTCCGAGGCGATCTCACCACGGAAGCGGTCTTCGGTCAGCGCCAGCGCCTGCCGGTAGTCGTCGATGCTGTCGCGCAGGATCACCTGCTGGGCCTCGGCACCACGCAGCTGCAGGTACAGCCCGGCCAGCTGCTGCGACAGGCTCAGGCGCGCGGCCGCCAGATCGTCACCACTGGCATCGGCGCGTGCACCGGCGGCAGCTGCGGCATTGCGCAGCCGGCCCCACAGGTCCAGGTCGAACGACAGCGAGAAGGCCGCGCTGTTGCTGTCATAGATCGCAGGCTGGGTCGCGCTGCGCAGCGGCTTGTCATCGGACTGGCGCTGGCGCATCGGCCCGGCACTGAACCCGACCTGCGGTGCACGTGCGGAGGCCACTTCGCCGGCCGCGGCACGCGCGGCATCGTAATGGGCCACGGCCAGTGCAAGGGTCGGGCTGGCCTCGGCCAGCTGCTGCTGCAGCCGGTCCAGCTGCGGGTCCTGGAAGGCCTGCCACCAAGCGGTCGGCAGCGGCGTGGCCGCGGCCGGCGCGGCACTGCCTTCATAGCCGGCCGGCATCGCCACGGCGGGCACCTGGTAGGTCGGCGCCAGCGAACAGCCGCCCAGCAGCAGCGCGCCCAGCGCCAGTGCCAGGCGGCGCTCAACCGCGCGCATGTGCAGGCTCCTGCTCGCCGGCCGCCACGCGCACGTGGTCGCCTTCGCGCAGCGCATCGGGCGGGTTGGGAATGACCCGGTCGCCGGCCTTCAGGCCGCGGTCCACGCGCAGCGTGCTGCCCAGGTCGCTGGCAATGTGGATGTCGCGCAGGTGCACGATGTCCTTGCCATCGACCACCGCCACCTGGGTGCCCTTGGCGCGGAAGATCAGCACCTCGGCCGGCACGCTGACGCCGTCGCCGCCGCCCTGCTGCGGCAGGGTCACTTCGGCGTAGCTGCCGGGCAGCAATGCGCCGTCGGCATTGTCGACCACGAACTGCGCCAGCAGCGTGCCCGAACTGCGGTCGATCGCGCTGGAATCGCCCTGCAGCGTGGCGGTGAAATGGCGGCCGGACTGGCCCGGCACCTGCAGGCTGGCCTGCAGCCCCGGCTGGATGCTGCCCGCGCTGTTCTGCGGCACCGGCACCATCAGGCGCAGGCGGCGGGTATCGGCGATGTTGAACAGTTCGCGGCCGCTGTCATCGGCGCGGATCAGCTGGCCGACGTCGGTCTGCCGCGAGGTCACGGTGCCATCGAACGGCGCACGCAGCGTGCGGTAGCGGCCCAGCTCCTGCAGGCGTGCGTAGTCGGCCTGCGCCGCTTCCACGCTGGCCTGTGCGGCGACTGCATTGGCCTGCTTCTCGTCGGCTTCCTGGCGCGATACAGAATGGCTGCCGAGCATGCCCTGCCAGCGTTCGGCACTGACTTTGGCCAGCGCCGCGTCGGCCTGCGCCTGCAGCAGGTGGGCGTGGGCCTGGGCAATCTGCTGGTCCAACTCCGGACTGTCGATCACCGCCAGCACCTGGCCGGCCTTGACCGCTTGGCCGATGTCGGCGCTCCACGATTTCAGGTAGCCGCCGACGCGCGCATGGATGGGCGCCTCGGTCCAGGCGGTCAGGTGTGCCGGCAGGGTCATCGTGCCTGCTTCGCCCTGTGCACCGGCGATGACCACCTGCACGGCCGGCACCGCCTGTCGCTCGGTCCATTCGACCACGGCATGTGCCTGCTGCGCGCGCAGGCCAAGGCCGGCGGCAACCACGACCACCACGATGGCGGCACCCAGGATGAGGGGGCGACGCAGCGGACGCTGCGGCTGCGAAGCATCAGACATGCAGGGGCTCTCCGGCAGGGGCGGTGCGGGGCTTACGCGAGTGGGCCAGGGCGAACACCACCGGCACGAACAACAGGGTGGCGCACGTCGCCAGCAGCAGGCCACCGATGACCGCGCGACCCAGCGGCGCGTTCTGTTCGGTGGACAGTGCGGTCGGCAGCATGCCCAGGATCATCGCCAGCGCGGTCATGCAGACCGGGCGGAAACGGGTGAAGCCGGCTTCCAGCGCGGCCTTGGCCGCATCGCCGTGCTCGGCCAGGCGCTCACGGCAGAAGCTGACCACCAGGATGGAGTTGGCCGTGGCCACGCCCATGCACAGGATGGCGCCGGTCAGTGCAGGCACCGACAACGAGGTGTGGGTGAGGAACAGCATCCACACCACGCCTGCCAGGCCGGCCGGCAGCGCGGTGATGATGACGAACGGATCGGTCCACGACTGGAAGTTGATGACGATGAGCAGGTAGATCAGCACGATCGCCGCCAGCAGGCCGTAGCCCAGGCCGGTGAAGGCCACATGCAGCGCATCGATCTGGCCGTGCAGGCCGACCTCGGTGCCGCGCGGGCGCTGGCTGGCCATGCCGTCGATGACCTTCTGCACATCGGCAGCCACCGCACCCAGGTCGCGACCCTGCACGCTGGCGTACACATCCAGGGTGGGCTGTACGTTGTAGTGGGTCACCACCGCCGAACTGGAACCGCGCTGGATGTCGGCCAGGCCGCCCAGCACCTGCGGCACGCCAGTGCTGCCGGTCACCGGCAACGCGCTCAGCGCGGCCAGGCTGTCCATGCGGTACTGCGGGGTGGCGGCCACCACGCCGTAGGAGATGCCGTTCTTCGGGCTCAGCCAGAAGGTCGGCGCAACCTGGCCGCTGCCCGCCAGCGAGGCCACCATGCTGTTGGTGACGTCGCGTTCGGTGATGCCCAGGCCATTGGCGCGCAGGCGGTCCACGTCCACCTTCAACGTCGGGTAGCCATCGGGCTGCTGCAGGCGCAGGTCGACCAGACCCGGCACATGGCGCAGGCGGCGGATCAGTTCCCGCGCGTAGTCACGGTTGCCGGCAGCGTTCGGCCCGGCGATGCGCACGTCCATCGGTGCCGGCGAGCCGAAGTTGAGGATCTGGCTGCTGGTGTCGGCCGGTAGGAAGGCGAATGTCGCACCCGGGAAGGCCGCAGGCAGCACTTCGCGCAGGCGCCGCTCGTACTCGGCCGCATCACCATGCTCGGGCTTCAGCGAGACCTGGATGTCACCGTCCTGCGGACCGATGGTGCCGCTGGCGCTGTAGGCCATGTTGATGCCGGTCATCGGCAGGCCCAGGTTGTCGACGATGGCGTCGATCTCGGCCGGCGGCACGATCTGGCGGATGCGTGCTTCGATGCGGTCGAAGGCCGCTGCGGTTTCTTCAATGCGGGTGCCCAGCGGCAGGCGCACGTGCAGCGACAGCGCGCTGGACTCGGTGGCCGGGAAGAAGTCCTGGCCCAGGGTCGGCAGCAGCGCGAACGAGACCAGCACGCAGGCCATGAAGCCGACCAGGAACGGCCGGCGGTTGCCCAGGGCCAGCCCGAGCAGCGCGTGGTAGCGGTCACGCACGGCCGAGAAACCGGCTTCGAAACGCTGCTGCCAGCGCACCAGGGTGGCGGCCAGGCGCGCGCGGCGGTGCTGCGGGTGGTCGCCCTCGTGATGGTTGAGGAAGGTGTCCTCGGGGTGATGGCCCACGCCATGTTCGACGCGGTGCGGGCGCAGCAGGTACAGCGCCATGGTCGGCACCAGGGTGCGCGACAGCACGAACGAACTGCCCATGGCGAAAATCACCGCCAGTGCCATCGGCCGGAACAGGTAGCCGGCGATGCCATCAAGCAGGAACATCGGCACGAACACGATGCAGATGCACAGCAGCGACACGAACGCAGGACCGACGATCTGCGCGGCGCCATCGAGAATGGCCTCGCGCACGCCCTTGCCCTGTTCCAGGTGCCAGTTGACGTTCTCGATGGTCACCGTCGCATCGTCGACCAGGATGCCCACCGCCAGCGCCAGGCCGCCCAGGGTCATCACGTTGAGCGTCTGCCCCGCCGCCGACAGCAGCGCGATGGCCGACAGCACCGCCAGCGGGATCGATGCGGCGATGATCACCGTCGAACGCCAGCTGCCGAGGAACACCAGGATCATCACGCTGGTCAGCAGCGCGGCGATGATGCCTTCGCGGGCGACGCTGCTGATCGACTCACGCACGAAGGTGGAGGCATCGCCGAGCAGCGAGATCTTCAGCGACGGCGGCAGGGTTTCGCCGATCTGCGGCAGCATGGCGCGGATGCGGCTGACCAGGGTCAGCGTGGAAGCGTCGCCGTTCTTCAGCGCGGCCATCAGCACCGAATGGCCGCCGTTGACGCGCACGATGTTGGTCTGCGGCGGCGAGCCATCGCGCACGTGGGCGACCTGGCCGATGGTGACGATCGCACCGTTGACGGTGCGGATCGGCAGGTCGTTGAGCGCCTCGATGTCGCTGGGGCTGTTGTTGAGCAGTACGGTGAATTCGTTGCTGCCCAGCTTGGCGGTACCCACCGGGGTGATCTGGTTCTGCGCGGCCAACGCGTTGCCGACGTCCTGCGCGGACAGGCCCTTGGCGGCCAGCGCCTGCGGATCGAGGTCGAGGGTGATCTGCCGCTGCTTGCCGCCGTAGGGCGCGGGGATGGCCAGGCCGGGAATGGAGGTGAGCGGCGGGCGCACGGTGTTCTGCGCCAGGTCGCGGATCTGCGATTCACCCAGGGTCGGACTGGAGAACGCCATCTGCAGCACCGGCACGGTGGAGGCGCTGTAGTTGAGGATCAGCGGCGGGGTCATGCCGGCTGGCATCTGCTTGACGATGGTCTGCGAGATCGCGGTGATCTGCGCGTTGGCGGTACGGATGTCCACGCCGGGCTGGAAGAACACCTTGACCACGCCCATGCCGGCCAGCGATTGCGATTCGATGTGTTCGATGTCGTTGACGGTGGTGCTGAGCGCGCGCTCGTAGGGCGAGATCACGCGGCCGGACATGGCATCGGGGGAGAGGCCGGTGTACTGCCAGACCACGGCGATGACCGGGATGCCGATATCGGGGAACACATCGGTGGGGGTACGCAGTGCGCTGAGCGGACCGACGATGCAGATGAAAATGGCCATCACCACGAAGGTGTAAGGCTTGTTGAGCGCGGTCCTGACCAAGCCGAGCATGCAGCTCTCCAGCAGTGCGAGTGCCCACCGCGGGCAGCGCAGGCCGGAAAGTATCGGCGCTGGCAGTTAAAACAAAGCTGTGCCGCGGATGAAACATATTTCATGAAAGGGGTAGGTTCGGCAGGGCTGCGCCCTGCACCTGCCGGTAGTGCCGGCCGCTGGCCGGCAGCATTAGAGTCAAAAGCAAGAGCGGCATTCCGTGGGATGGCGGGGCACTGTGGATTTGCGGGGACGCCGTGAACCCGTCCATGGGGGCTTGGTCGCCGCATCCATGCGGCTCACACCCCGCAAACCCACAGTGCCCCGACTTCGACAGGTTCACGCGGCTGTTGGCAACAGCTGCTGTTGGTGGGTGCCGACCGTTGGTCGGCACATCTGTCAGATATCGAATGAATTCATCCACGCATGGCGTGGATCTACTGCGACAGGCGGTTGGTAGGTGTCGACCTTGGTCGACACGATGTTTCTATCAGAGATCAATATTCAAAATGGGGTCGGAGCCCGTTGCGCAGCGACGGGATCCGACCCCTTGCCGTTCCGACAGATCGCGGAGAACTGTCGACGGCGGGGGGGGGCCGGGGGGGGGGGGTTTCGGCCGCCCCCCAACCGGCACCCAACCCCGCCATCCCACGGATAGCCAGCTTCTGCCTTTGACGTTGACGTTGACGTTGATCGCAGCAGGTGCAGGGCTCCAAGCCCTGCAAAAGAACACACCCCTAC
>NZ_JBRRCR010000033.1:0-41295 GCF_056759115.1 Stenotrophomonas sp. STEN087
TTTGACTACATCGAGCGACGCCATAACCCAAGGATGCGGCGAAGGGTCGCCAGGCAGGATCAGAAGGTTGCAGCTCTTTTAGAACCGTCCGTGATATCGGGGTAGAACCCGGGGCTTGGCTCCACCGGCATGTCTTCACACTGTCTGCTACCGCCAGTAAACCGAAGCAGTGCACCGGAGAATCGCTTCTCCAATTCGGCGCAGGAAAGAACCAGCTCACCGACAGCCGGGTCGAGCACAAGAAACTGCTCGGATCCATATCGTTCGACGACCACGAAATGGCAGTCATCAACCAGAAGAACGCAGGTCGCATCAAGCTTACTCAGCGCTGACCCGGTTCCGGCAAACACGCGGTGCTGCAAGCCAAGGTCGCGGGCAATCTCCGAGAGACGAGCAACCGTCGTACCTCGAAGTGAAACCGGGTATCGACGCCGCAGCCAGCGAAGGGTTACCCGCCGATCGTATCTGGCAGCGATCATCGCCAAGCATGCCAACCCACACTCCGTTGACTCGGACTGAAGGACGACGTCTCGACTCCGAAGCATCCAGCGATGCCACAACCCAAGAACCATGCTCTTCTCCTGGACGCGCGGTCATCGCTGGCGAAACGCCAGGGCGGGATCAACCTTGGCCGCGCCCAAAGCGGGAATCAGAGCGGCGATCTGGCAACTCAGCAACGTCAGTCCCGCACCCAGCGCCACCGAAGCGGCGCTTACTGCAGCCATCTCCAGCTGGAGCGCAAGAAGACGATTCACCGCTACGGCCAACCCTGCACCCAGGATCACGCCAAGCCCGGCAACAAAGGCACTCTCCACCGCAAAGAGGGCCACCACGTCACGCCGGGATGCCCCGAGAGCGCGCCGGATGGCAATCGACCGCTGTCTGGAAGAGACCCAGTAGTGGCTCATTCCGAACACCCCCAGCGCTGAAGAAGCGGTCACAACAACAACCACTGCCAGCAACACATTTGACCTGGATGCGTCCTTGGCGAAGTGCGCTGTCCTGAGCTCGGCAACGGAGCGAACCGGCTCCTGTACAAAGCCAGGCATGGACGAGGACAGGGCGCGAATCACGGCCCGCTTCGCCTCCAGATCAAATGGCACGCTCCGACGGACGGCATACAGCCCCCCGATACTCTCGGTATCGATCTTCACTTCCGAGATCACGGCCTCGTAGTCGCTGGCATCACCGGTGGATGCGCTCCTGAAGTCTGCCGTGATACCCACGACTCGCAGGGTCAGCGGATAGCTGCCCCACACCTCGGCGTGGATCATTTTCCCAATAGCCCCGCCCGCAGGGAAAAGGCGCTTGGCGAGACTCTGGGTGACGACCGCTGGCACGGCCAGCGTGCTGTTGGGCTCAAGTACGTCCTCTACGGCGGGTGCCTGCAGGCTATCCAGTGCAACGCCCTGGACAACTGACGTACCCAGTACGCTCGCGAGCTGCTCACTTCCAAAGTAGATATACGGGTGCCCTGACGCATCGCGGTTGGACTTCTCCAGCCACACCGACCCACGCTCCACCGCGAAAGGGACCGGGCCGATTGCTGCGGCACTGACACCTGGCACGTCCCGCAGTGCACGCAGCCCGGCGCCCGAACTGGTTGCGGCATCTTCGAAGCCGATGACGCCTATGTTCTGCACCACGGCGATACGGGCCTCGCTCAGGCCGGACTCGGCATCGATGCGCTCCGAAGCCTCCAGAACAATGGTGGATATGTTTGCAAGCACCGCCATGGAAACTGAGATCTGAAGCACCATGAGCGCGACTACGGTGAGGTGCTTCGACACCGTTCTCAGCGTCGTCATCATCGCGTGAACCAGCGTCATGGCACTTCCCCCATGCGCAACGATACGAATCGCTGGCTGGCTCCCCACAGCGGAATCGACGCCGACAGAAGTGCAGACATCGCCGCGATCAGGGGGCACAGGGCCACGTACCACCACGCAATGGAAAGGTGCGACGCATACGCACTGGAGAGATCCTGCACGACCCGGAATCCGAGGAAGACCATTGGAATGGAGACGAGTCCTCCGGCGGCCCCCAGCACGGCTGAATGAACGGCGAGCTGCCTTACGATGTCTCCTCGGGTTGCGCCAAGCGACCGGCGAATGGCGATCTCCCTGGACCGACCCACGAAGCCAGCCAGGAAGAGCCCGGCGGCATTCACGAGGCAGATGACCAGGACACCGGCTGCGAACCACAGCTGTGTACTGACTTCATCGGGAAGTACGTCATTGATCGCCAGCCACTCCTTGAGCGGTGCCACGCGGGAGAACACGTCAGTGGCTCTGCCTGAATCGACCTGCGCCAGCCCATAGCGGTGCAGCGCACTGCTGAATGTGCCGAGCGCCTGCGTGTCGTTCAGCTGGACCCATAGCTGCAGCCACGCGCACGATGGGCTCTCCGGATCCTCAGGGACGCCGTCGCGACAGGACATCGCACCCATGCCGTAGTCCTTTGGCAGCGCACGCCATGCCGCCAGCGGGATGTAGAGACGTTCGCTCTCCGCGTAGGCACCGCCCCGAAGATCGTGGAATCGTGGAATGGGATTCCAGTCCTCCACCACGCCGACGATGGCGAAGCTCCGCGTGGCCAGCTCAATCTGTCTGCCCACCGCAGATTCCGATCCGAACAGCTCCCTCGAGAGTGACCGAGAGATCACTGCAACGCGCGCTCCATTCTGGTCATCATCGGATCGCCAGAAGGCCCCGGAGAGCACCTTCAGGTCGAGCAGGGAATGCGCACCTGACGTAAAACCTCGAACGGCAATCATGCCGAGCGGCCGATCCGTTCCCATGGGCCTGTAGGGAAGCCAGGATGATGACGTTGCGACGCTCGGGACGCCGTTGAGCCGAGTGATCTCCTGCACATCGTGGAGCGACAGCACAGGCAGCGGCCGGGCAGAGCTGGATCGGGCGGCATCATCCCGAAGATCAAGCTCCACGTGATAGAGAGAATGACTGATGCTGGGTGCGGGGTCGCCACCGAGACCGATCCGGATCAGCAGCATCGTGGCAAACGCGCTTATGCCTGTTGCCACGGCGAGCACGATCAGGATGCTGAGAAGTTTCGATCTATGGATGCCGGATAGTGCGAGTTCCAACGCGTATCGCATGCGCTCCTCTCCTTGGTACGCTGGAAGAGATGCGCCGCCGCAAGGGCGGCACATCAAGTGCAAGTCTCAGGATCACTTGCATGCACAGCCGGAAACGCAGTTCCCGCTGTTTACCTTGCAGACCGCGCCGGCAGCCTGGACGCCTCCGGCGCCCAGCATTTCCAGAGCGCGCGGGTCACGCACTTCGCAAAGGCCGTTCTCGTCATAGACGAACGGGTGATTGGTTTCAGCGGTCTGTCTGATCTCTTTCATAACCTCTCCTTGGCGCTTCGATGTGCCCCGACAAGCCCAGCGGCTCGTGAGGATCTGCCGATGTACGGCAAATTCGATGCCCGCGGCCTCATGCGGGTCGAGTACGTTTCTTCCACTCCACCCTTCGCTCTGCCAATAGATTCTTGCTATCGACGGCATCCGAGCCTGTCGCAATCGCGGGAATCAGTTGATACGCCAGCGCTTCATCATCTGCGTGGCACAGCTGGCGGCCTTTGCTCTCTGCGTGCCCATGAGATGCACTTGATGCCTATGACGTCACGCAGGAAGTGGACTGCCCCGTGATCGACTTTGGACCGCCTCGCAGACAACGGGTCCCACATCCCCTTCTTCCGTGATAGCGTCTGAACGACCACACCGGGCACCGGACGCCCCTCGATCCCGACAGGAGTCACGATCATGTTTCGATGCTGTGCGTTGTTGTTAGCGCTGGCCCTGCCCGGCGCCGCGATGGCCGCCGACGGACTGGATCCGGCTGCCACCGAGCGCTGCGTGGCCTGGATGAAGGAACGCCCATCCAGCGCGCCGGCGGAGGTACGAACGGTCGCACCCGATACGCTTTGTGCCGACTTCACCAGCAGCTTGACCAGCGAAAGCCGCGATGCGTTCCTCACGCAGATGGCGAACATCCCAGCCGATATCACGCCGCAGGTGATCGTTCGCTCGCTGGGCGGCGACGTCGAGCTGGGCATGGACATGGGCGATGCGATTCTTGATCGCAAGGCCAGCGTCCACGCCTATCAGGTATGCGTGTCGTTCTGTGCCAACTATCTGTTCCTGCCCGCGCACACGCGCCACGTCATGGCCGACAGCGTCGTGCTGTTTCATGGCGGCATCGTGCCCCGCATGAAGAAGCTGCCCGACGTCACCGCCGAAGGCAGGCAACGCCTGCAGCGCAACATCGAACGACAGGATGCGTTCCTGCGCCGCGCGTCAATCTATCCGCAGCTGTTCGAATGGATGGACAGGCTCAACCAACCCAATCTCATTGTCATGCGGCACTGCCCCGCCGACCGCGAGATGACATTGATGCAGCTCTCTGATGCGGTACTGGCCGGCATCGGCGCGCCGGTGTCGAGCAACGCAGGCCCTCAGAGCCAGGAGGCGGTGGATGCGTTGATGGCGCGCTATGGGCCGGCGATGGCGGTGTGTTACTGGGACCACGCAGCAAAGCTCTGATCTGCTCCTGCCTGATCTGGGGCAGATCAGCGGCAGTAGTACGGCATTGCTACGAAGTGCAGCAGCTTTGACGGCGATGCAGCAATCGTCCCGGGATCGCCGAACGTTGCGTAGTTGATCGTGCGTCGCAGCGTCGCCCTGGGGGAATGCGATGCTCACCGCAGCCACCGGGGCAGTACATGCTGGAGAAACTGCTGCTCGGCACCAGCGCCTGTGCATCAACCTGCAGGTAGGTCGATTCCTGCGACACATCGAAACCGCCGATGTCATTTGGCCAGTTCTCGGCAGAGACGCACATCGCGCGCGTGTCGAGGGAGGTCAAGGTGATCTCGAATCTGCGCGCGTCAGCGTTATCGAATATATCCAGCCGGAATTTTTCCGCCGCGGACGCTGGAAGGGTGTTACGCAGGACGCCAGCAACGCCGTCAGTCCCAGCAGGATGCGCCCGCGTGGCCATGCCATACAGAAATCCCTCCCTTCCCCAGCGGCGCGCGACGTCCGTCCTGTACTCATTCGCACAGCCGGGTAAACGAATCCGAATCGCCGCCCCGGCCGGCAAATGCCTTCTGGAACTGGGACTGCACGTCCCTCTCCAGCACCTCCACTGCCGCAGGCGACAACCTTGCGGCGTGGGTGCGGGCATCCACGGCATAGGTCGCAGAAAGTGCGGAATCTTCGATTCCCATCTGCATGAGCCGGTAAATCCGGTAGGCCATTGCAGGCTCGAACGGCAGCGACCCCGTCACATGCGGGTGCGCGTTGAGTCGGCCAGACGCGGCGCGCACCATCAACCAGCTGCCCCTGGCAATGCCAGCCTCGATCAAGCTGCGGGCCTGTGCGGCGTAGAGGGCTGCAAACCGCGCGTAGGCAGGCGTTGCATGCGCGGGTTCCGCCCACGGCATTGCGACGAAGCAGGCAGCGGCACGCGCGTCGCCGGCCACTGCATTGTCCAAGGCCAGCAGATAGACCTGCAGTGCCGCGTTGTCCGGCGGCACGCTCTGCTCCCAGGATGCGCATGCGGCGCGGCGACCATCGATCAGGCGCACCCTCTCAAGATAACGCGCAAGCGTCGGCTTCGGCAGCGCCGCCGCCCGCGCCTGGAGGGATGACGTCGCATCGGGATCGATCCCATCGCTTCGCAGAAACGTCTCGAACTGGCGCCTGGCCAGGCAGTGGCGCACATAGCGGTAGGCGGAAGCGGACGAGGTCTGATCGGTCGCTGGAATGCCCTGCAGCAGCTCGGCAGTGGTGCCGCGCGCAGGTTCGTTGATGGTCGTGGTGGCAGCAGCGATCTTGCCCGCACCGAACAGGCCCACGAGTACCCAGCCCATCGCAATCGTCTTGACGCGCATTCCGGCTCCTTGCCAATCGTGGTCGGGCACGTCCGCAGCAGCTGCGGCATGGCTTCCAGCCCGATCTGCTGCAACTTTACCCTGAAGCCTATCGCCGCCGCCCGGAAAAACCCTAGGCAGCGCACCTGCAAAGGCCGATGGTCGCCCACCGTGCGCAGACGGCACCATCAGGCCATCCTCTGCAGGAACCACACATGAGCCTGGCGCTGGTCTACAGCCGTGCCCGCGCCGGGGTCGATGCCCCGCTGGTGCGGGTGGAAGTGCATCTGTCCGGCGGCCTGCCGGTCACCCAGATCGTCGGGCTGGCCGAAGCCAGCGTGCGCGAGTCGCGCGAGCGCGTGCGTGCCGCCCTGCTGTGCGCGCGCTTCGATTTCCCGCAGCGGCGCATCACCTTGAACCTGGCCCCGGCCGACCTGCCCAAGGAGGGCGGCCGCTACGATCTGGCCATCGCGCTGGGCATCCTCGCCGCCAGCGGCCAGGTCGAACCGCAATCGCTGCTGGGCTACGAGTTTCTCGGCGAGCTCGGCCTGACCGGCGAACTGCGTCCGGTCAGCGGCGCGCTGCCCGCCGCGATTGCCGCCGCCGAGGCTGGTCGCATCCTGGTGGTGCCGCCGGGCAACGCCGCCGAGGCTGCGCTGGCCGAGCATGCCGACGTGCGCGTGGCCCGCACCCTGCTGGAGTGCTGCGCCGGGCTGGGCAATCCACGCCTGCTGCCGCCGGTGCAGCGCGTGGACACCACGCCGCTGCCCCTGCCCGACCTGGCCGACGTGCGCGGGCAGGCACACGCGCGGCGCGCATTGGAAGTGGCCGCCGCCGGTGGCCACCATCTGCTGCTGATCGGCAGCCCCGGCTGCGGGAAAACCCTGCTGGCCTCGCGCCTGCCCAGCCTGCTGCCGGACACCGAGCAGAACGAAGCGCTGCAGTTGGCCGCGATTGCATCAGTGAGTGGCGAAGGGCTGGACCCGCGGCGCTGGCGGCAACGGCCGTTTCGCGCGCCCCACCACAGCGCGAGCGCGGCGGCGTTGGTAGGCGGCGGCAATCCACCCTGCCCCGGAGAGATTTCGCTCGCCCACTACGGGGTGCTGTTCCTGGACGAGCTGCCGGAATGGAACCGCAGTGCCTTGGAGACGCTGCGTGAGCCCTTGGAGTCCGGGCATATCCGCATCGCGCGTGCGGCGCGCAGTGTGCAGTACCCGGCGCGGTTCCAGTTGGTGGCGGCGATGAATCCTTGCCCGTGTGGATGGGCGGGGGACCGCAGCAATCGCTGCCTGTGTACGGATGAGCGCATCACCCGTTACCGCGCACGCGTATCGGGGCCGCTGCTGGACCGCATCGACCTGCATATCAGTGTGGCAAGGATGGATGCGGTGGAGCTGCGGGAAAGTACGCCGCTGGGCGAGCCGAGCGCGGTGGTGCGCGCACGGGTCGAAGCGGCGCATGCGCGGCAGCGCGCGCGGGGTGCGTTGAATGCACATCTGCCGCCGGCAGCGCTGCGGGCATGCACGCGGTTGAGCGAGGGCGATCAGGATCTGCTGGAGCAGGCAATTGAACGCTTGCAGCTCTCAGCGCGGGCGATGCACCGGATTCTGCGGGTGGCTCGCACGATTGCGGATCTGGATGCGTGCGAGCGGATCGGGACGGCGCACCTGGCGGAGGCGATTGGATATCGGCAGTTGGATCGGGGCAAGGCGGCTGCCTGAAAGCATCTCCGCTACCAGCAACGTGCCCTATCAGGGACGCATGGCCACTACCTGCTGCCGCGAACTGTCGTTACGAATATCCCATCCAATCACCCTGGAGACAAAGCGATAAAACTCCATCGAGTCGCGGATCCTTCCCTCGCCTCCGGCAATGGTGACCCTGACTGCCTCCCCGTCAGCCTTGGTCAAAATCACCGCTCTGCTGTCTATGCCATCAGACACGTTCACCGCAGAGATCTGGTCGTACCTGACGCTTCCTGTCAGGCCCCCATCCCATGCGAGCCCATCCTCGAAGACATCAACGATATCCATCCCTCCAGGATTGCTGTAACGCCCGATCCATTTCCCAAGCCGGACTCCCGCGATTGGCTGGCGCGCAGAATCGTCCACAGACTCATAGCCACCCAGGCGACCCAGGATTCGCTTCGCCCTGACTTCCACAGCTTGATTGATCACTTCAGTAATTCCTCGATCAGACACCACACCATTAGTCCCACCAGAGGACGATCACTCCTTCCTGTTTGATCCCCGCCTGAAGTGACTCGATGTCACCCACCCCTTGGTCAACGATATCCGGGCAGAACTCATAAAGCCTTTGGGAGAACTCTGGAAGATCCTCTGGAATGGACTTGAGTTTGAGTTGAACGGTGTCGGTCTCAGCCTGCCAGATATCAATCCCGAACTGAGCGTCCCACCGTCTCAGCTCCTCGATGATCTGATCGGTGGTCATGTCATGGTTGACAGCATCCGTAGCCGCCAGGCGGACGATGTCGAACTGGTCCTGACCCGGTGCCATGACCAGTTCAGCGCCCTTGATCCTGGGGTCATCGATATTGTGGATTGTCCCAACAAAGGCGACGTAGCCGGAGGGCACCTGTCCCCGGACCGATTCAAGCAGTTTCTGCGCACTCTCGACAGGCACGATGACCGAATAGCCACCTGTTCGCTTTGCCCTGCCAAAGTCATTTGTCCAAAAGTCGCGAACGTCTGACTTCGCAACCGTGGCGAGCAGCGCCTGCGGCGTCCCCGGGGGCGGCGGCGGCGCACCGACGCATGCATTCAAGCCTGATGCTGCAAGGAGGAGTGCAAACATCCTTCCAATGGCTGAGAATTTTTTCATGCTGTCTCCAATCCTTGAATGATGGCAGACGCTAGCGCCGTCCCTCGGCGCGGGCCGCTTGCTCCTCTGCCTGCTTGGCCATCTCCAACGCCGCATCCACCTGCGGCAGAGCCAGATCCTGCACAGCAAACAGCCCAAGTGCCGATTCGCGCGTGCGGTACGTTACGGTTGAGCCAGCGGGCAGGATGGTGCCCGCCAGATGCTCGTCGCAATGCCCGATGGGCAGCGGTCCGCGCGCAGTCTGCAGTACAACAGCGAGGTGCGTGCAGGGTCGCCGGTACAGGCACGCGCGTGCAGAGGGCTCGTGCCTTGCGCTGTACATCACGATCCCCTTCGGGTGTGCTCGACCCCGAGGGCGGAGGCCAGGACCAGCCCCGCACCGTAGACGGTGAACACCCAGGCGGCCCCCAGTGCCACAGGAATCAACACCCATATCGGGGAGTACGGCGAACGCGCCAGCCTGCGCCTGCCATGAAGAGGTGAGTAAACCTCCTCGGGCCTGGGCTGCGCCCACACGGCCCAGAAAGTGGCTGCCACTGCATTGACGCCGCCGGCGATCAGCAGTCCCCTGCTGGGTTGAAACTCCGAATTCGCAAACCCGATCACGCCCAGCAGCCCGGCGATCACAAATACCCACTCAACCAGCGATCCACGCATGGGTGTCATTCTCGTCAAGTGCAGGAAACAGCCTTCGACCCTTCCTTATGAACGTCCCGCGCTTGGCATCTGGAACGTAAACAAGGTTCCCGCGCCTTCATTGGACGCAACCTCGAGCGTCCCGCCGTGAGACCTGGCAATTTCCGATGCGATGTAAATGCCCAGACCCAGGCCGGGCCTGGGCAGCTCGCCCTGCTCTCGCGAAAACGGGCTGAAAATGTTGCCCAGCCTCTCCGACGGAATGCAGCCGGCGTTGTGCACATCCAGCGTCAGACGATTGGAGGCGGCGTGAACCCTCAACGTGACAGGCGCAGAGCGCTCGCCGTGCTGGGCGGCGTTCGTCAGCAGGTTGGCCAGCAGTTGCGAAAGCCTGCTGGGGTCGCAGACCACGCTGCCCTCGATCTGCATCTGAACACTGATGTCCTGGCGGCCGGTTGCGATTGCCACCTCCGCCGCCACGCGTTCGAGATCAGCCTGCAACGAATGGCTTTCGAGCAACGAGATCGGAATGCCGCCACCCAACCTGCCCCGGGCGAAATCGAGCACATCGTTGATCAGCCCATCCATACGGGTGACGCCCGATGCGATGTGCGCGAGCATCTGCTGCTGACGCTCGGAGGTTGCGTCCATTTCCAGCGAATCGGCGGCCACGCTGATCGCCTGCAGCGGGCTGCGAAGATCATGGCCCAGCACCGCAATGAACTGATCGCGCAGGTCTGAAACCCGCTGTGCATCGGAGAGCGCCGTCTTTGCTTCCAGAAGGCGATCCTCCGTGTCGAGGTAGTTCCCAACAAGGTCGGCAAGCAGCTCCATCGATCGCCGGACATGGGCTTCATCGAAGTTGCCCGGCGACGAATCAATAGCGCAGAGGGTGCCGAAGAAGCTGCCGTCCGGGCGATGGATCGGCACAGATGCGTAGCTCTCGAGCCCGTAGATCCGCGGGGTGTGATGCTTGGAATACAGCGGGTGTGCACTGGCGTGCGCGAAAACCACCGAGGTGGGTGACTGCCGGATCTCGTCGCAGATGGTGGTTTCCAGGATCAGTTGCCCGCCTGGGACCAGCCCAAACCCCAGGGTGTCCAAGGTGGCGCAGGCCGTCCAGGTCGTCTCGGTCACCCGGGCAATCGCGGTGAACCTCGAGCCGGTGATATGGGCCACGGTTTCAAGAATGCGCGGCACCGCCTCGATACGACCAATCTCAGCGATGTCGTTCAGGAGATTGGGATCGGTCAGGGTGTGCATGTATGTGCAGTCGGGCGCGGTAGCGCATCATCCCATGAAACCGCCGGGGCAGCCGGGGCGCTGCCTGGTCGGGAATGATTGTCCTCCTCCAGTCAGCACCAGCCAGCAACAGCCGCTCTGGGTTACTTCCGGCATTCGCCCCTTTCCTCGTCCAGCCCTCATCGTAGGCACTCATTCAAGCCAAGGGATGGCCGATGCGTCGTAGTGCGCTGTGGGCGGTACTGCTTCTGTTCTCACCCGTAATTGCCAGTGCATCTGCACCCAAGGCACGTGCTTGCGAGGACGGCACGTCAGCCGCCCTGCTCGGATCACAGTGCGCCACTGTGGACGTTCCACTTCGCCATGCCGATCCATCAGGCGAGCACATCACACTGTTCCTGCGGCGCATCGCGGCCAGTGCGGACGTACCCAGACGAGGCGAGGTCTGGCTGATCTCTGGCGGCCCGGGCGAGTCGGGGGCGTCCCTGTATCCCCTGATCCAGATCTACCAGCGTGCGTTCCCCGGGTTTGATCTTGTGATCCCCGACCACCGGGGCACGGGCCGGTCATCGAGGATCTGCCCGATCCAGGAGGCACCGGAAAGCCCGGCAGGCACGGGGTTGGCAGACGCCGAATGGGGCCCGTGCATCGGCAGCATGTACGCCAACCTGCAGCGCACGTCGGCCTTTTCCATTACCGAGGCTGCGCAGGACCTCGGCACTCTGATGTCACAGGCAGATCGCAGCGGGCAGGTGTTGCTGTATGGCGTTTCCTACGGCACCCAGCTGGCGTTGCGTTCGCTCCAGGTCAATGATCTTGATGTGGATGGGCTCATCCTCGACGGACTGGTGCCGCCCGAGACCACTGAAACATGGGACCTCAGCCGGCGCACCGCGCTTGTTGACCAGGTCGGGCGGCAGAGCATGGATGAACGTAGCCTCCAACAATATCGGACGCTGCTGGCCGTGAAAGATGCGGCCTGGCAGAAGGACGTGCCGGGCGGCGACCTGCGCCGGTTCTTCGCCGCTCTGCTGAGCTTCCCTGCGCTGCGCGATCGAATGCCGAAGATCGTGCAGGACCTTTCCGAGGGTGATGCCCGCACCCTCGTTGCCACAGTAAAGGACTGGAATGCCGCGCTGGCGCAGCTGGGACAGGCAGGAAACAACCAGCCGGCCCTGCCGCTGGTGATGCTCATCGCCGCTTCGGAGAACAACGCACGTCCGGAGCTCAGCATGGAGACCGTGAACGAAGAGGCCAAAGATGCGTTGTTCGTCAGTCCCATTCCCGGCCTGCTCGTCAGTGGCAGTGTCCCGCGTTACCCGCGTGATGACTGGTTCGGAAAAACCCCGGACACCCTGCCACGGACACTGATCCTGCAGGGGACGCTGGATCCGAATACCGCCTACGCCGGTGCCCAGGAACACGCTGCCTTGCTCCGCAGGTCAGGTCCTGTCACGTTCCACACGGTCGACCGCGGTGCCCACCTGTTGCCGTTGGTGGCGCCTGGCTGCTTTGTTGCGGCTGTGGGCAGCTTCATTGGGGGCGGCGTGGTCAGCGAGCGCTGTGAAGAGCCCTCGTTGGAGTGAGAGGGCTCCCCGGGGGCTGCTTATGACCAGGAAGCGCTAACCGAGCGCGAAGATACAGGCTCAAGTCGAGACCTCTCCTTCACTGTCCGTTCGACGGAATTTTCAGGGCACCCCTCTAGTCTGCAGGCTCCTTCACGACGGGATGCCCACATGGCCATCAAGACAGCGGAAGACCTTTTCATCCATGAACTCTCCGACATCTACAGCGCCGAGAAGCAGCTGACCAAAGCATTGCCACGCCTGGCCCGTGCAGCCGACAACCCCGCACTGGCCACGGCGTTTGAAACCCACCTTGAGGAAACGCAGGGACAGATCGAACGCATCGACCAGGTCGTGGAAGTACTGGGCATCCGGTTGAAACGCATCAAGTGTGCGGCAATGGAGGGTCTGGTCGAGGAAGGCAAGGAAGTGATCGATGCAATCGACAAGGGTCCGGTGCGCGATGCCGCACTGATCGGCGGCGCGCAGAAGGTCGAGCATTACGAGATTGCCTCTTACGGCACGATCGCGGCATTGGCCAAGCAGCTGGGCTACAAGGATGCGCTGCCGCTGTTGCTGGAAACCCTTGAGGAAGAAAAGGCCACCGACGAGAAGCTCACGTTGCTCGCCAAAAGTGGCGGCAACGCGAAGGCCGCTCAGGCGGCGTAACCCAGGCACTGGCCTGCCATGACGCCGCCACCAACGGCGGCGTCTTCCTTGCGCACATATACCGAGGTGCCTGCATGCATCCAGACGTCCTGGGCTGGATGGCCACCGTGGTATTGATGGCCACCCTGATCCGGCAGATGGTCAAACAGTGGCAATCTCCTCACCCGGAAACCGTGTCGAAATGGCTGTTCCTAGGCCAGATGACCGCCTCCACCCTGTTTACTATCTACAGCGCGTTACTAGGCTCTACCGTGTTCGTGGTCACCAATGCGCTGCTGCTGTTGACCGCGGTGATCGGCCAGGTGCTGGCGTGGCAGCGCCGCCGCAACGCAAGCGCGGATAGTGATGGACGCTGACCATGAACACGAAAAGCGCGCTGATCATCATCGACCTGTTCAGCCTCTTTGACTTCCCCGAGGGCCGCGCGCTCGGCCCGGCGGCAGTCCGCGCAGCCCACAAGGCCTCGATTCTCATCGCTGCATTCGACGAGCGGGATCTGCCCGTCATCTTCGCCAACGACAACTTTGGCGACTGGAAGCGTGACTTCCCAGGCCTGGTTGAGGCATGTCGCCAGCGTGGCGGGCATGCTGCAGACATTGCCGAACGCCTGGCCCCGCAGCCGCGCCATTACTTCATCCTCAAGCCCAAGCATTCCGCGTTTCTGGCAACACCCCTGCCCGTGCTGCTGGCCAAGCTGGGCGTGCAGCGCCTGATCCTTGCCGGCATGGCGCTGGATTCCTGCGTGCTGGCCACTGCCCTCGACGCCAATTCGCGTGAATACGAGACGGTCGTCGCATGGGAAGCGACCGCTGCCCTGCCGGATCGACAGAAGCCGGCGCTGCAGCTGCTGCAGCGCTCCGGCGCCGCAAAGGTGCTGGGCATGCGCGAGGTCATCGCACTGCTTGATGCATAGCGCCCGGGATCGCCGGGCGAAGATCAGCCCAGATGCGGCTGCACCACCGCGCTCAGGTGGTCCATGGCAGCCCAGGGGCTGCCCTCACGTCCGGCCCGTCTGACGAAGCCACGCCAGTCTGCATAGGCCGCCTGGCTCAGCTCGTGTGCATCGGCAGGCAGCAACCTCATTGACCAATACGGGAACATCCGGCGACCCACGCGCCCGCGCGCCAGCTCGACGATCTCGCGATGGCTGCTGGCGCCCAGAATGCGCGAATACGCCACGCCCAAGGCATCTTCCGGGCCTTCGATGTACTGTAGAAAACGCTGCCCATCGAACAGCAGCACGCCGGTGATCCCGGCATCATGATTGAATCGGGCCGCGTCTTCGACCATCGCGGTCAGGCGCTGTGGATCAAGACCGGGAAGTGCCTCGCTGGCGTAGGCGATTGCGCGGTTTGCCATGGTGCTTATGGATGGGTTTGCCTGTAAGAAAATGTACGGATCCTGCGTCAACGCCGGGTCTTTGCCTGTCCCCTTCGCTGTGAAACCGCGGCCGTCACGCAATCTGTACCGTTCATGTTTACCCTGTGAGGAGATGCTCAACAGGTCTTCACATGCGGCGTTGCGACCTACCGGTGTCCTGTCCCGACTCCCTGGCATACAGACTGCTGCAGGACAGCGCGTGGGTGCACGCGGGGTTGGCTGAATCAGCGCCCGCAGAACTCCGCACCGTGCTGACGATGATCCTGGACTGCCCCGAACCGCTGTGGATCGCGTGGGGACCGGACAACCTGTTCTACTTCAACGACGCATTCTCGCCGTGGATGGGAAACAAGCTGCACGGCGCCATGGCCAGCCCGGTCAGGATTGTCTGGCACGACGTCTGGGACGAGCTGGGCGGCGCGATTGCCGATACCATGGCCGGTACCCATCGCAGCTTCCGCAATCTGCGCGTGTTCATGGATCGCGACGGCACGCGGCGGGAGACCTTCTGGACATTCTCGTACTCGCCCATCCGCATCGCTGACGGCAGCGTCGGCGGCATCCTGTGCGTGGTCAGCGACCAGACCGAGTTCGTCTCCGAACGCACTGAGCACTCACGGCAGGTGGAGGCCATCAGCGAGGAGGCGAGGCTGGCCCATGCCGAACTGATGAGGGCGCGCGAGCAGCTGCGGCAATCGCAGAAGCTGGAAGCCATTGGCCAGTTGACCGGCGGTGTCGCCCACGATTTCAACAATCTTCTGCAGGTCATCACCGGTTCGGTGGACATGCTGCGTTACGGCAGCCCTCGCGACGAGCGGCAGAATCGCCATATCGAGGCCATCGGTGCAGCGGCCGACCGCGCCACCAGCCTGGTGTCCCATCTGCTGTCCTTCTCGCGCAGGCAGACGCTGTCACCCGAAGTATTCGATCTCTGCGCGGGCATCGAGGGATTGGCCGACATCATCCGCACCCTGCTCGGCGGGCGGGTCGGCCTGCAGCTCGAGCTTCCCGACGAACCATTGCATGTGCTGTTGGACAAGACACAGCTGGACACCGCGCTGATCAACCTGGCGGTAAATGCGCGCGACGCGATTGCCGAGCACGGCACGGTGCGCATCTGCGTGCGGCGGGTGGAGGCGATGCCATCGGTACGGTTTGCGCCACCGCTGAAAGGCATGTTTGCCGCGGTATCGGTCAGCGATGATGGGTGCGGTATTGATGCTTCGGTGATGACCCACGTGTTCGATCCGTTCTTCACCACCAAGGGTGTGGGTGAAGGCACCGGGCTGGGGCTCAGCCAGGTGTTCGGCTTCGTCAAGCAATCCGAGGGCGAGGTGGATGTTGAAAGCACGGTGGGCGAAGGCAGCACCTTCGTGCTCTATCTGCCGTTGACACATCAGACGCCTGCGGCCGTCGGTGTGTCCGAGATGCAGTCGTTGCACGATGCCAAGGGCCTGAACGTGCTGGTGGTGGAAGACAACGTGGATGTGGCTGCATTTGCGGTGTCTGCACTGCACGAACTCGGCTGCGGCGTCTTCCTGGCCCGCAATGGCAGCGATGCCTTGGCCGAGCTGGAGCAGAACCATCGGCGCTACCACTCTGTTTTTTCCGATGTGGTCATGCCGGGCATCAGCGGCCTGGAGCTGGCGAAGACGCTTCGCGAGCGCTATCCCGATCTGCATGTGGTGCTTACCAGTGGTTACAGCGAGCTACTGGCACGCGAGACCAATCACGGCTTCGCGCTGCTGCGGAAGCCCTACACGCTGGGTGATCTGGCCCGGGCGATCAACCCGCCCAGAGCGACCTGCGCGGCGGTTGAGCCTGCGGGAGATGAAACGGTGTGGCGCACGCTGTCGTGAACACAGCAGAGGTGTTAACGATTGCTGGCTGAAAGATTGACACCCCTTTGCCTCGGTCTTGATGGGGTCGATCAAGGTGCAGTTTCTATGCTGGGCACGCCATCGGAACAATGGCGACCCCACTGGAGACACACCATGCAACGCGATCAGAAAGACCTTCCCCACCCAGATCCGGAGGCGCGGGCTGTCGATCCCGTCAGCCCGCTGCGGGCGAAACTGCATAACCACCGCAATCATGATGAAGCACTTAAGGAAACCTTCCCCGCCAGCGACCCCATCTCTCCGTTCGTTGCCGCGCCAACGCCGGAAGAGCAGCAGAAGCGCCTCGATGAGCGGGTGAAGTTACCAGACCGGCGCACGGATGAGGAGGCCGCGGGAGGTGAGCAATGATCCGGCCGCGATTTGCGCGCGTCGCGGCCGCGACCGCACGATTGTCCGGCAGCCTGGGAGCGTTTGTCGCCGCGCTGGGCGTGATCATCACCTGGGCCGCCAGCGGGCCTGCATTCCACTTCAACGACACGTGGCAGCTGGTGGTGAATACCGGTACCACCATCGTCACCTTCCTGATGGTGTTCCTGATCCAGCACACGCAGAACGCCGATACCGCTGCGTTGCACATCAAGCTGGATGAGCTGATCCGGGTCAGCAAGGATGCCAACCAGGAGCTGTTGAATCTGGAGTCGATGGAGCCGGCTCACCTTGAGGAGATCCGCCAGCGCTACGAGGCGCTTGCGAAGACGGCGGCGAATATCAAGTCGAAGAAGGAGCGCTGCATGCCCTGCGAAGGCGATCCGGCTATCCACCCCTGAAGAGCACGTCGCGTTACGCGACCGAGGTATACGGTTCAACCCACGACGTCAGAATATCCATTGCTGCTTCGGCCGCCTCCGCATCTCCGGTGCGCTGCGCGAATCCAGTCCAGTCAGCACGCGCCAGTCGCTCCAGCTCATCGGGCTGCATCGGGAGCCAGCGCATCGGCCAGAACGGCAGGCGCCGGCTTCCAACCCTGCCACGGTGCAGTTCGATGAGCCCTGTGTGGCTGGAGGCACCCTGTACCCGCGAGTACGCCACGCTCAAGCCGTCTTCGGGTCCTTCCATGTACTGGAGGAACCGGAGGCCATCGAACAGCAGCACTCCGGTGACCCCGGCATCGCGATTGAACCGCGCGGCGTCGTCAACCAGTTCGTCCAGCTTTCCACTGCCCAGGCCCAACATGTCACCCGCAACGGCTGGGCCGGCTTCGCTGATGTATGCAACGGCCCTGATAGGCATCGGCTGCTCCACTTTTTGCGAATCCCCCCGGAATCCCCCAAGCATAAGCCTTGATGCGAGGAAGGCGTGTTCCGATCGCGTGCATTCTCCGGGTAGATCACGTTCGGTCCGACCAGCGGCAGACAGCGCGTGCCAACGGGGACGTTCTACTGAGGCCGCGCGAGGTAGGGATGCAGATAAACCTGAAGACGGTCCATCGCAGTAGACCGTCGCGGGGACGGGTGGGTTGATCTGACGAACCCCGTCCAGTCAGCACGGGCAACCGAGCGCAGCTGACTGGGATCGGCCAGAAGCCAATGCATGGACCAGTAAGGCAGAAGCCTGCTGCCAACGGTCCCTCGCCCCAGTTCCACGATCTCGGAGTGGAAAGCCGACGAAAGAATACGTCTGTAGGCCAGCTCCACGCCCTCCTCCGGCCCCTCGATATATTGCAGGAAACTGACGCCATCAAAGAGCAGCACCCCGGTCACCCCGGCGTCCAGGTTGAAAGCGGCCGCACGCTGAACCAGCGCGTCCAGATCTTCGCGGTTCCAAGGCTGCCTCGCTTGGCTCATGTAGCCGACTGCACGAATGGGCACACTGTTCTCCTCAGGAGTCAGCACCATAGTCCACCCGTGGGAAGCGCAGGGTGACGGCGCTCCCGGCCTGCCCCGGCGATTCGCTTAACCGGTCATTCTCAAACGCAACCATCACGAGGAATCACATTGCTTCGGCGAGACCTTGACGCTTCCATTGACGGATCCGGGCGCATGGTGGGCTCTCCCTGACCTGCATCCGCAAGGAATGAAAGATGGCCATCAAGACCGCAGAAGAACTGTTCGTCCACGAGCTATCGGACATCTACAGCGCCGAGAAGCAGTTGACCAAGGCGCTCCCCCGTCTTGCCCGGGCGGCAGCCAACCCGGATCTCGCAGCTGCTTTCGAAACCCATCTGGAAGAGACGCAAGGTCAGATCGAGCGCATCGACCATGTCGTTGAAGTCCTCGGTATCCGCCTGAAGCGGATCAAGTGCGCGGCCATGGAAGGCCTGGTGGAAGAGGGAAAGGAAGTCATCGATTCCATTGAAAAGGGCCCCGTCCGGGACGCCGCACTGATCGGCGGTGCGCAGAAAGTGGAGCATTACGAAATCGCGTCATACGGCACCATCGCGGCCTTGGCCAAGCAGCTCGGCTACAAGGATGCGTTGCCGTATCTGCTGGAAACCCTGGAAGAAGAAAAATCCACCGACGAGAAGCTGACACTACTGGCGGAACAGGGTGGCAACCAGGATGCGGCAGAGGCTGCCTGACAGGACCCCTAGTTGGAGCGGTCCTCCGGGCCCGCCTCTCAGGAGCGGAGAGATGTGGCGTCGCAACGGCTTGTCTCTGGTACTGCTGGCATTGATGGCCGTTTTTCTGGTCGCCCAGGCGCTGACCGGATGGCAGGTTCACAACGAAGAGCTGTCCCAGCACGGGGCTCACACGCTTGGGTTGCTTCCTTACCTGGCCACCGGCCACTTCAGCAGCGCCACGTTTGAGAACTGGGAAAGCGAGTTCCTGCAGATGGGCATGTACGTGCTGCTGACCGTTCGCCTGCGGCAACGGGGCTCGGCGGAGTCCCGACCTCTGGACCCCTCGCAGGAACAACCTCGGGTCGAAAAGGACCGAGCTCCTTGGCCGGTGCGACAAGGAGGTGTCTGGAAGCGTCTCTATGAGCATTCGCTTGCGATCGCCTTCTTCGCTCTGTTTGCAATGTCCTTTGCGCTGCATGCGCTGGGAAGTTGGCGCGCCAAGTGCGATGAGGATCGGCTTCAGGGAACGTTGCCGCCTTCCTTCCTGGACCACCTCTTCAGCAGCGACTTCTGGTTCGAGTCCATGCAGAACTGGCAAAGCGAGTTCCTGGCCGTGCTGGCACTTGTGGTTCTTACAATCTTCCTGAGGCAGAAGGACTCGCCCCAATCCAAGCCTGTAGAGGCGCCCCATTCGCAGACCGGGGACTGACATGCCCACTCCAGCCCTCCTGATCGTTGACATGTTCAGCCGTTTCGACTTTCCGGACGGAGAACGCTTGGCGCCCCGCGCCGTAGAGGCGGCACACGCGCTCCATCCGATCCGCGAGGCGTTTGACGAAAGGGACTGGCCTGTCATCTACGCCAACGACAACTTCGGCAACTGGAAATGTGGTTTCCGCGAGCTGGCCGACGAATGCCTGCGCACGCCGGGAGCGCCCCAGCAGATCGCCCGCACGCTGTTCCCCAAGGCGGATCACTACTCGGTACTGAAACCCAAGCACTCGGCATTCCTGTCCACCCCCCTGCAGATTCTGCTGCAGAAACTGGACGCGGGCCCCTTGGTGCTGACAGGGATGGCGCTGGACTCGTGTGTGCTCGCCACGGCCATCGATGCGAATTCAAGAGAGTACGAATGCCTGGTGGTGGAGCAGGCGGTGGCCTGCCTGCCCGAGCGCAGAAGCCCTTCCCTGGATGTGCTGGGCCAATCCGGTGCAGCGCGCGTAGTCTCCGCGAGTTCGCTTCTTCAAAGCCTGGGCTTCACCTGATGGGCGTGGTCACACGCAATCACTCTTCTCGAGCCCATCGGGCCAGGTTCTGGCGCAGCGAATCAATACCCTCCCATGGATCCTTGCGCCGGCGTTTCAGTTTGGCCGGGACGTCCTTGATCGTGAACGCATCGGCACGCTTCAGCGTGGCCAGCTCGCTCCATGCCAAGGGCATGGCCACCGGCGCGCCTGGTCTACCCCGCAGGGAATAGGACGCCACTGCGGTGGCGCCTCGACCGTTACGCAGGTAGTCCACAAAGATCCGCTTGCTTCGCAGGGCCTTGGTGGAGGTGGCCAGGAACCGCTGCGGTTCCGACTGCGCAAGCGCGTCGGCAAACCCTTTGGCGAAGCGCTTGGTCAGATCCCAGTCACACCCAGGGTTGAGTGGCACCACGACATGCAGGCCTTTGCCTCCGGATACCCGCAGGAAGGACTCCAGCTCCAGTCGGGCCAGAAGCTTCCGGATATCGGTGGCAGCCTTTTTGACTTCCGCGAAGGGCACGTCCGGGCCTGGATCGAGGTCGAACACCACCCGGTCGGCCCGGTCCGGCGCTTCGGCATGGCTGCCCCACGGGTGGAACTCCAGTGCATTGAACTGGACCAGCTCCAGCAGGCTGGCGGCGTCGCGCACCACCAGATAATGGGCATTGATGCCGCTGTCCTCCTTCAGCTTGACCGAATCCACCAGCTCCAGCCCGGCAGTGTGGTGCTTCTGGAAGAAGCAGGGCTTTCCAGTACCGGCGGGACAGCGAATGATCGACAGCGGCCGGTTGATCACCTCTGGCAGGAGGTGATCCATCACCGCCGAGTAATAATCCCAGACGTCCTGCTTGGTATAGCCATCGCCAGGGAACAGGACTTTGCCCGGAGAGGAGAGCTTGGGCGGCGCTTGATCGGCTGGGGACTTTGCGGCGGCCTTGCGGGTGGAGGATGCCGTCGATGCTCGCTTCCCCGGGGCGGGCTTTCCTTGGGCGGCACGGTCTGAGTCCAGCAGATCGGCCACCTCCTTGTCGGCTCGCACGGCTTTCAGCGATGCCTGCCGCAACAGCTGCTGCCCGCCGATTCCCCGGTAGAAAACCTCCACCACGAACCGCGGCTCAAACCACTTCGCGGCCCGCAGATCCGTGTCCTCGGTAGCAACGTAGGCCGTTGGCTTTTTCCCTCCGCCCTGGATTTTTTCGCTGATCTCCTGGATCAGCAGGTCGGAAAAGCCAGAGCCCACCCGCCCCACGTAAAGCCAGCCATGCTTGGCGTCGGGCTTGGCCAGCAGGAGCGAACCGAAACCACTGCGGCTGCCTTTGGGCGCCGTGTAGCCGACCACCGCAAACTCGTCGCTGGCCAGCTGCTTGGTCTTGCGCCAGTCGTCGCTTCGGCCACTGTGATAGCCGCGGTCCGCCCGCTTGGAAATGATGCCCTCGAAGTGCTGCTCGCCGGCCATCCGATAGGCTTGGTCGCCATCGCCCTGGATATGAGAGCTGAAGGCCAAGTGGCCGGTCTGGCCCTCCACCAGTTCCTGCAGCAGCGCTTTGCGCTCCACCAAGGGCGCGGCGGCCACGTCCACGCCATCGATGTGCAGCAGATCGAACAACGCGTAGGCCAGTGCGCCTTGGCGCTCTCCGGACAGCGTCGCCTGCAGCAGATTGAAATCTTCCTTGGTGCCTGAGCCGGCGATGAGTTCGCCATCCAGCGCAGCGGAGCGGAGCCCCAGCGCAGCAACGGCATCGCGTATCTCAGGGATCTTGTCGGTCCATTCCAAGGCATTGCGCGACCACAGCCGGACGGCGCCATCGGCCACCGTGGCCAGGATTCGATACCCGTCCCATTTGATCTCATGGACCCATTGATCGCCTTGGGGTGGCGCGTCTCCCAACTTGGCCAACTGGGGCTCGAAGGGACCCGAGGGAGCGGCAGCCTCCTTTGCCTTGGAAAGGGACATGGCCTTGCTGGCCCAGTTCTTTCGACGCGCCCTCTTGGCGGGCACGGCTTTGAGCTTCTTCTTGTCTGCCTTTCCTCCACCCGCCCGCTTGAGATCTTCAGCAGGCGGTGCGGACACGTCGGCCAGCAGGTCGTCCGCTTCCAGATCGCTTGCAAATGCGTCGTCATCCTTGAACAGCAGCCATTGCGGCTGACGGGCGGGCTTGCCGGACCGCACCAGATGCCACCCGCCTTTCAGCTTGGTGCCAAACAGCTCAAAGCGCAGGTGGCCCTTGGCAAGCTGCGCCTCCGGGTCACCCTGGGTCGCCCAGACGCCGTGATCGAACTGCGCGACGTGACCGCCACCGTATTGTCCCTTGGGGATTTCGCCTTCAAAGCCCGCGTAGTCGACCGGATGGTCCTCGACCTCGACCGCCATCCGCTTGACCTTCGGGTCATAGCTGGGACCCTTGGGAACCGCCCAGCTCTTCAGGGCATCACCCACCTGCAGGCGGAAGTCGTAATGCCGTCGGCTGGCGTGATGAAGCTGGACGACGAAGATGGCGCGCTGTCCCTTGGGCAGCGCTTTGCCAGGCTCCGGCTCCCTGGTCTGGTCAAAGCGGCGCTTGCGGCGGTATTCGACCAAGGACACGGTGGATCCTCCTTACTTGCCCAGGTGCTCGCGAACCGCTGCGGCGGTTGGCCCCACGGCTTTGACCGCCGCACGAAGCTCGTCGGCGGACACGCCCAACGCCTTGGTCCAGTACTGCAGCTCGTAATCTTCGTTGACGTTGATGCGGTCGCGGTCAGCTGCGCCGGTTTTGCTCTTGTCATCTGCCATTGTCGAATCCTCATATCTTCGTTGTGTCAGGTAGGTAATGCGCCCCTGTTTCACCAGAGGCCTGTCAGTCACTGTGCCTTGCCAGCCACGCAGCGCGGAATTCGGCCATCCACGGCAGGAGAACCGTCGGCAACGTGGGCAGAACGAGGGCTACCCAGAACCAGACGGGCTGGGATGCCCACGTCAGTGTCCACGTCGGCTCCGCAGTCCACGCGGTGTAGCCGACGAACGCCCAGGGGGCGATATCAAGGACGCTGTGGACATGTTGCTCCAGTGGAGTGACACGGCGTTTCTGGACTGCAACCACCGTGTCTACGTAGGCCGCCGCCGCATGGACGGCAGCCAGGCAGCCCAGCAGGGCCACAACGGTCCAGGAACTGTCAAACGCCGCCCACAGCAACACGCCCACTCCGGCAACCAACAGTTGAAAGCCGTGCAACGCGCTCTCCCTCAGCCCCGATGTAAGCGGGAGGGCCGTGCGGCGATGGATGGCAAAATCCACACAGCCAAAGCCCAACCACACGAGGTAGAGGATGTATGCAAGACCTTCGCTGCTGTGCGCCCACATGTCAGATGCTTCACGGCTCGCGAGCCGGGCTCCTCGTCGCGCCCGCACCGTCGCCGGTGGCAAGTTCGGCGCCCGTCAGTGGATCCTCTTCAGGGTCTGAAAGGGTGCGCAGGCTGACCGCCTCAAGGGCCAGCGTCTCACGCTCGGAAAGGCCAACCGCACAGGTGCCGTCTCCGCCGTCCAAGGCCGCCTGGGCATCGCGATCACTCACGCGCTCCCACAGATCACCGCTGTTCCAGCTGCCTTCAACGTCGCCCTCGCCCTGGGACATGTCCATATAGAGATCGGTGAACGCCGGATCGCCGGGCAGCTTTCCGGGCGGGAAATTGGGGCGAATGCTGTACAGCGCTTTCTCAAACGATTTCTGATGGGCGATCTCGCGCGTCATCAGGAAGCGCAGCGCGTCCTTGATACCTGGATCATCCGTCACGTTGATGAGGCGTTCGTAGACGATCTTCGCGCGTGCTTCGGCAGCGATATTGGATCGAAGGTCTGCCGTCGGCTCGCCGATGGAGTCGACGTAAGCCGCATTCCAAGGCACCCCGCTGGAATTCACCAGCGCGGGGCCGCCGCCGTAGAGGATCTGCTGGGTGTGGCTGGTGCTGTTGCCACCCAGGTTACGCATGTCTTCGGCTTCGGCCATGCCTTCGGACTGAACCGCCTTCGGGCCTTGATTCAGCATCGAGATGATGGTGCCGATGATCTCCAGGTGGCTGATCTCTTCGGTAGCAATGTCAAACAGAAGATCTTTCCGACCCGGGTCCGTTTCGCCGAGGGCCTGGGTGAAATAGCGCATGGCGGCGGCAAGTTCGCCCTGTGGCCCGCCGAACTGTTCCAGCATGAGCGTGGCGAGTGCGGGATCAGAGCGTTCGACCCTGACGGTATACATGAGCTTCTTGTGGTGCAGGAACATGTCGTGGTCCTCTGGCGATGGCTGGGAGGTGCAGTGCGCGGGCGCGCGTCTACTTCTTTGCCTGGACGCCCGGCGTGGCGTCACGAACCATGAACTCCTCAGTGATCTCAGGAAGGTGAGCCGCCAGCCAGTCGGCCATGGCTTCTTCCTGGACCAGGATGTCCTCGCAGACGCGCGCGGTTTCTGCGTCGCCAGCAGTCTTCGCTGCGGCAATCAGCGCCGTGTACGAAGCAATCTCGAAGTGTTCAAAGACATAGCCGGCCATCGCGCCTTTGACGATCTCATCCGAAGCCGTCATGCCGCCGACAGCCTGACCAAAGGCGGCCATCTTTCCCATCACATCCTTGAGGGTGGAGGGCGAGCCACCCAGGCGCTTGATGCACCCTTCCAGCAGTTCCCGCTGACCGATGGTCTCTTCGATGTGCTCTTCAATGCGAGCCTTCAGCACCGGGTAGTGCTCGATGCGGGAGGCCTGTCCCTTGAGCATGGTTTCGGCCTGCTGTTCCATCGCATGCGCATCGCGCAGCCAGTCCAACAGGTTCTCTTTGAGCTCTGCCATGGGTTACTCGTTTCCGTTTGGGGGAGACCCCACCGTATCGGCGGTGACATGCTGCTGGAGCGATGCAGGCGTGAAGGGATGAGCGACGCTTGCGTGAAGCATCAGCGAACGCCAACGTCGAGCCTGCTGCAGCCCCTCGGCGCTGCCAAGGTCGCAGTGCATGCACCTCCCTGACCCCGTGCATACAGCGCATTCGCAGTGCATTGATTGTTCGCAGCGGATTCTGGTCACTCCCCAGCGTAAGGCCGTGCTCATGTCCCGAACCGCGCTCCTTGTTTTCCTCCTGGCCCCCGCTGTTGTTTTCGCTCAGCAGGGGGATGGAACCGACGTCTCGGCCAAGGTCCATACATTCAAACCGGGCAAGGTCGACGCCACGCCTGCCCGCATCCAAGCCATGAAGGTGCCCAATGGATTCCAGGTGCGCCTCTTGGCACAAGGCCTGCAGAATCCCCGCATCATCGCCGTGGCACCCGATGGCCGGATCTACGTCTCACGAAGGGATCAGGGCGATGTGCTGCTGCTGGAGGATGCCAACGAAGACGGCGTGCTCGACGCCGAGCCCAAGGTGGTGTTTTCTCGCCCAGGGGCACATGGGCTGGCCATCGCCGAGGGACGGCTCTATATCGCCACCGCCAATGACGTCTACCGCGCAGCCCTGCGCCCGGATGGCACCTTGGGCCCGGAAGAACGGATCATCAACGACCTGCCCGACGGCGGCCAGCATCCCAACCGGACGCTGGCCTTCGGCCCCGATGGGATGCTGTACGTCAGTGTTGGCTCGTCCTGCAACGCGTGCAACGAGACGAATCCCGAGCACGCCACCCTGCTGAGGTCCTCGCCGGACGGCAAGAGCCGGTCGATATTCGCCAGCGGGCTTCGCAACACCATCGGCTTTGCCTGGGACCCCAGGACCGGCGAGCTGTGGGGCATGGATCATGGCATCGATTACCTGGGCAACGACGAGCAACCCGAGGAGCTCAACCGCATCCAGAAGGGCAAGAAGTACGGCTGGCCCCACGTCTGGGGCAAGGACGGCATCAATCCGCAAAGCACCCCGCCAGGCCAGATCAGCAAGCAGCAGTGGGCGGCAACAAGCGAACCCATGGTGCTGGGCTATACGGCCCACGCGGCGCCCATGCAGATGCTGTTCTACACGGGCCAACAGTTCCCGGCGGCTTACCGTGGGGACGCCTTCGTGACGATGCGCGGTTCCTGGAACCGCAAACCTGCGTCGGGCTACGAGGTGGTGCGCATCCGCTTCAATGCTGGCAAGCCGGTTGGGTTCGAACCCTTCCTCACCGGCTTTCTGGTGGACAACGGCCAGGCGCATATCGCACGCCCCGTCGGCTTGGCAATGACCAAGGGCGGTGCCCTGCTGGTCGGCGACGACGGCAACGGCGTCATCTATCGGGTGACGTATGGTCAGGGTCAGGCGGTCGCGTCTTCCTCAGCCCAAGTGCCCAGTGGCCCCTTGATGGCCCAGGTGAATCAAGGCTCTGGAGTGCCGTTGGCCAAGGATCGGATAGGCCGTGCTGGAACGCTGGAGGTGCGCTCCCCAACCTTCTCCTCAGGCCAGCCCCTGCCTCAGCGCTTCAGCGCGTATCACGACGATGCATCCCCTGCTCTGTCCTGGAACGCAGTGCCCAACGCGCGCTCTTACGCGCTGATCATGGAGGATCCCGACGCGGCCAACGTCAAGCCGTTTGTTCACTGGGTCGCCTACAACATCCCTGCCAGCACTGTGTCGTTGCCCGAGGGACTGCCGGTCGACCCAAGACTGCTCAAACCGGAAGGGATGCTGCAGGGCGCGAACAGCCGTGGCTCCGTGGGCTACTTCGGCCCTAAACCGCCGGTCGGGGATCCGCCCCACCACTACCATTTCCAGGTACTGGCGCTGGACACCGTGCTTGATCTGAAGCCGGGCGCCACGCGGGACGAGGTGCTCAAGGCCGCGAAGGGCCATATTCTGGGCCTCGGGGAGACGGTTGGCACTTACCAACAATCCGTGCCGCCGCTGAAATAATCAAAGGACACCGAGGGTTCCTGGCAGGGACGCCAGGAACCCTTCAATCCTCAGTGCACCGGGCCCAGATTGCTGGGCATGCCCTTGCGCAGCACCGACAGATACCGGACGTACTTGCCAACGAAGATGCCGGTGAACCCGCCAGACAGCAGCAGATACGCAGCGCTGAAGCTGCCGTTGGCACTCAGCTCAGGCGACACCGCAAGCGCCACCTCGAACCCGTACTTCACCAGGAAAGTGACCAGCAGCAGCGGCAGCAGGCTGTAGTCCGCGCTGCGCCACAACCGGCCCGTCGCTTCATTCACCGTCAGCGTCGCCCGGCGCAGCAGCACCCAGCCAAGCATCGCACCTGCACAGATGCCGGCGAGCCATTCGCTCCACGCCACCAGCGAACCGCCGTAGCGGTGGCTGATCGACCAGATGCCCCACACCGTGAACAGCGCCGGCACGATCGCCAGCCTGCGCAGCGAGGTCTGTCCAGGGCGCATGGACGCCACGCCGCGGGTGATGAGGTAGGCCAGGATCACCCAGACCCAGATCGGGGTGTGCGAGAGGATGGGCTGCAGCAGGATCACGGGAGGTCCTTTCAGTGAGTGCCCGCACGGAGGGCGGTGGGTGGCGCTCACTATTGATGGACCGGGCTACCTGAACAAGTGACAGGTGTCAGCGATACCAGATGACTGCTGCTGCGTCCGGGCGCGGGTAAAGGACGCCCGCTCAGGCCGGCGGAGCGGATACGGCCGCAGCGGGTAAGACACCGGCAGGCGCCACCGCCGGCGTGCCGACCCCCGTCCGCTCGCTGGCGGCGGCCAGGGCCTGGTTGATGCGGTGCGTGGTACCGCGCTGGTCCAGATCCACGCCGATGAGGTAGGCGAAGCGGCCATCGCATCGCAGCTGCGTGGACTCGAGACCTTCCGTGTCCGCCAGGAGCCGCTTCAAGGCCTTGGCCCAGCCGCGCCCCGGCACGCTGTCCAGTTCAACCACCACCACCGACTCGCCGCAATCCAGCGGCAGAGCCTCCAGACGGATGACCTTTGGCGCAGCATGTAACCGGGCACTCATGGCGGGGAGCTCCTGCAAAGTGGCGACGGCCGAAGTATCCACGGCGTGCGCCAAGGCCCTGTCAAGGCAGGGACAGCCCGGTGTGTACGGGCAAGCTCCGCACCGCTGAGCTGCCGCCGTCAGCGCTTCAGGGCATTCCCCAGCGCCTCATCCAGCGCCCCCACCTTCTCCCCATACGGCGCACGCAGCCGCAGGTTCGACGCCCCGTCCTTGGCCTGCACCACCACCGCTTTGCGGTGGCTGAACTGACGGAAGCCATGCACGCCGTGGTAAGCGCCCATGCCCGACGCGCCCACGCCGCCAAACGGCAGTTCCTTCACCGATGCATGGGTCATCACATCGTTGATGACCAGCGCGCCGGATGTGGTCTGCAGGGTAAATACCGCCTGCCCTTCCGCGGTGTCGCCGAAGTAAGAGGCCGCCAAGGTGCGCGGGTATGCATTGATATAGGCAATGGGCTCCGCGGCAGCACCGTAGGCGAATGACAGTGAATTACCCCTACAGCAACGAGTAGCAGCTTTCTACGTGATACCGCTCAGTCTTAAAGGAAGTGAGGCACGCTAATTGGCCATCGTACAACGGATCCGGCGCTGGGCTCGGAGACCAGTGCAATCTTTTTTCGACCTTGGTGCATCTTTCTGCCATGGGCCAGAAGCGGACTTCAGCACCCGCCTGGCCAGTTAGGTATTTCTAATGTCCGCTATCGGCCAGTAGCGGACTCCCATGTAAAAATCTCATGAGGCGGACCCGCTGTGCCCCGCGGAAGATAGATCAAGCAGGCCATTCCAGTCACATTTTCAGTCCAGTGCGCGCCTGACGCCGCATACTCTGGGGGGCCACACCAAATCCTCGCTGGTAGGCCTCTCGAAGATGCCGCCGGTCGCGGAACCCATTCTCACGGGCAATCACTTCCAGCGGAAGCCGACCCTGTTCGACCATCACGCGAGCAGCCTCGAGTCGCAGCGCCTCAATCGCCTTCGCGGGCGACTGCCCGGTTTCTGCCGTGAAGATCCGGCTGAACTGCCGGGGACTCAGGTTGACCTGCTCAGCCAGCTGCTCCACGCCCAGCGGGTCGCCCAGATGACGCTTGGCATAGTCCAGCGCCTGTTGAATGCGGTCGCTGCGCGGGGCCAGGTCCAGCAGTTCCGAGTGCTGTGTCTGCCCGCCGGCGCGCCGGTGGTGCATCACCAGCCGGTGTGCGACCGAGCGTGCCACCTCTGGTCCCAGGTCTTTCTCGACCATGCCCAGCGCCATGTCCAGCGCGGCAGTCATGCCCGCTGAAGTCCAGAACTGACCATCCAGGATGAAGATCCGGTCGGCTTCCACCTGGATGTCGGGGTGGCGCTGTTGCATGTGCTCGGCGTAGGCCCAGTGGGTAGTGGCCCGCCTCTGCGTCAGCACACCGGCCTCGGCCAGGATGAAGCCGCCGGTACAGATGCCAGCCACGCGCCGTGCGTTGGGTGCCACGCGACGTACGAAATCCAGCAAGGGTGGCGAAACGGGTCCGGACAGCGGATCAATTACCCCGGCGAACATCCAGGTGTCGGCGCGGCTGCGCCCGCTGAGCTCTCGCGTTACCACCCGCATGCCCAACGAGGCGTTGATCTCCCCGCCTTGCAGTGACCAGTTCTCCACGGTGTAGAAGGTCTCGCCATGCACGAGATTAGCGAACTCAAACACCGCCTGCGAGCCAAGCGCCATGACCTGGAAACCGTCGCCCAGTACGTATCCAACCCTGTGCATCGTGGCCGAACCCGCATGTCCTAAAACATGACTATATGCGTCATTTGCGCCATCGTCCATCAGGCGCAAGCTTTCTCCACACCCCGCGGCCATGGCCGCCCCACTGGAGAAAGCACCATGTCCGCACACCCCTCTTCCGCCGGCGTCGCCCTGGTCACCGGCGCTTCCTCTGGCATCGGCGCGATCTATGCCGAGCGCCTGGCCCGTCGCGGCCATGACCTGATTCTCGTCGCCCGCGACCGTCAGCGGCTGAATGCCTTGGCTCAGCGGATCAGCAGCCAGACCCAGCGCGCCGTGGAAGTGATTGCCGCCGACCTGGGCCAGCGCGATCAGCTGGCCGCCGTGGAGAGCCGCCTGCAGCAGGATGCCGATATCACCGTCCTGGTGAACAACGCCGGGATCGGCACCCACACGCCGCTGCTGCAGAGCGACGTGGAGCGCATGACGGCCATGGTGGAGCTCAACGTTACCGCGCTCATGCGGCTGACCTACGCCGCCGTGCCGCAGATGGTGGCGCGTGCCCACGGCACGGTCATCAATATCTCCTCCATCGCCAGCGTGGCCCCGGAAATTCTCAATGGGGTCTACGGCGGAAGCAAGGCGTTCGTTACCGCCTTCACGCAATCGCTTCACAAGGAACTTGCTGGCACGGGCGTGCGCGTCCAGGCGGTTCTTCCGGGTGCGACTGCCACCGACTTCTGGGCAATCGGCGGGCTGCCGGTGGAGAACCTTCCAAGCGAGATCGTGATGCCTGCCGAGGACCTGGTGGATGCCGCCCTGCGTGGCTTGGATCGCGGCGAGCTGATCACCCTTCCCTCGCTGCATGTCGGCGAGGAGTGGGAGGCGTTCGAGGCCGCGCGCCAGACGATGGCGACCCACCTGTCGAGCAACACCGTGGCTCCGCGCTATCGCGCCGGCCACTGAGTCCCCTTCACTCATTCAACTCTCAGGAGAACTTCCATGAACCTCACGGGCAACACCATCTTCATCACGGGCGGCACCTCTGGCATCGGCCTGGCGCTGGCCAAGGCCCTGCATGCGCGCGGCAACCAGGTCATCGTGGCCGGCCGTCGCAAGGCGCTGCTGGCGCAAATCAAAGCCGAGAACCCCGGCATGGATGCCGTGCAACTGGATGTCGCTGACCCTTCCCAACTCAAGGCGGTTGCCGCTGATGTGATTGCGCGCTACCCAGCACTGAATGTGGTGGTGAACAATGCGGGCATTATGCCGTTCGATGACGCCGCTGGTGCGCTGGACGAGACGCAGGCTGCTCATCTGGTGGCGACGAACCTGCTGGGCCCGGTCCGGGTCAGCGCCGCCTTCGTCGAGCATCTGAAGCAGCAGCCACAGAGCTGGATCATCAACAATTCGTCGGTGCTGGCCTACGTTCCACTGGCTTCGACGGCGCTGTACTCGGCCACCAAGGCGGCAATTCACTCCTACTCAATGTCGCAGCGCTTCGCCCTGCGCGACAGCTCGGTGAAGGTGCTGGAGATCGCACCGCCGTGGGTGGATACGGACCTTATTTACAAGAGCAGCGACCCGCGTGCGATGCCGCTGGACGACTTCATTGCGGAGACGCTGGAGAAGCTTTCAACCGCGACTACGGAAGTCGTGGTGGATCGCATCGCAGCGGTGCGCGCTAACCCAGGGGCGGATGAGCACGCGCTGGTACATCAGTTCAATCTTGCGATGGTGCAGAACCCGATTCCGGTGGCATGACCACCTTCTCAAGGAGACATCCCATGTTGTTTAATTGGTCTGAATACGTACCTGCAGTGAAGAAGGCGTTTGGTAGCCTTGGTAAGCGTCATCCTAAGATGCTTGAAGCCTATAAGTCGCTGGGCTCGGCCGCCGCGCATGATCAAGCGTTGGACGCCAAGACCCGCGAACTGATTGCCGTTGCTGTGGCAATCAGTCTGCGTTGCGATGGGTGCATTGGCACGCACACGGAAGCGGCGCGGAAGGCCGGGGCGACCGAGGCGGAGCTGGCGCAGGCGCTGGCTACGGCAATCCAGGTCAATGCGGGTGCGGCTTACGTTTACTCGATGCGGGCACTTGAGGCATACGGCGAGTAGTCCATGTCGCCGCGGCATCCCGCCTTAGTGCCTCGCGTGGTGTCCGTGCAGTGGCCGACGGTTGCCTATGACGGACTCCACGCCCTCTAGTCCAGTGCCCGGATGAAAATCATTTCATTTGGCGCTAAGACTGATTGCGCGACTTGCATCAACGTCCGCTTTCGGCCAGAAGCGGACACCCGCGACCTGCGCAGTCGGTATCGTATTACCCTTTCGGGGCAGGTAGGCAACCTCGCCTACCGGCACACTGGTGCCTTCTACACAGGAAGGACAACGAAATGAGCGCCTCCAACCGCAAGACGGCCAGCTTTGGCGTGCCGTGGGAATCGGCTTATGGATACGTGCAGGCCGTCCGCGTAAACAATTCGATCTTCGTGTCGGGACAGCTCTCGCACACGCCGGAGGGCCAGCTGGTAGCTCCGGCTGCTCTGGGGGGTGATGGGAAGCCTGCCAATTTCGACACCATGGAGGCGCAGATGAAGCGCACCTATGAGAACGCCCAAGTGCTGTTGGCCGAGCTAGGTGCATCGCTGGCGGATGTGGTGGAAGAAACCCTTTTCGTAATCGATGTACCGGCCGCGTTCGCCGCCAGTGGCAAGGTCAGGCCAGGCGTCTACGGCCAGGCTGTCCCGCAGGTGGCTAGTAACCTCATCGGAGTGTCCGCGCTGGCCTTCCCCGAACAGCTGATCGAGATTGCCTTCCGCGCTGAAGTGAGTTCGTAACACTCCCCCAGAGGAGAAGTGGCGCTGTAATGGAAAGCCCGTATGCGCCAAGCTGCGGGCTTTTCTTACGCTCCCATGTCTGCTTGGCAGTCACATAGCCAATTGGACTGGTTACGTGCATGAAGAGAAAGGCGCCAATTCGCCTAGTGCATCCACCGGTATCGCTGCCTCGGTTCCTAGCCCGCAAGGACTGACACGCTAGCAATCATGGCTGCTCGACTCGAGAGCGACGTCCGCTTCCGGCCAGAAGCGGACCGCTCGCACTAGATCTCCGCTTGTCAATGTTGCTTGCCGAGCGCCTCCCTCTCCATTGCAGTGTCGCATCTGCCATACCCACTCGCCCTAATCGGCGATCTGACGCATCCAGCGCAAATAGTGCCGGAATCATTGTCTCCCAGTGGTCTTCTCGCTCCGCGCCCTATAAGAAAATTACGAAAGAGCATTGGATTGTGACGGCATTGCCCCTAATCTCTTGTCACTCCTAACTACATCCGGCAACTCTGGTGCTGCCACCGAGAACGGGTGGCCGGGTGTCGAAAACCCGTTTGCTAGATGTAGTTTGCGCTCGCCAGTCGGCACCACCCCGTGTGGTGCCGGCTGGCGATCCGTCTGCCGGCTATGGCGGGCGGTGCGTGGGGGTCTTGTACCCACCGGCCTTGTCTAGCAACCGGTTTTCGAGCCACGCATCGTCCGCCACCTTTATCGGTGGCGGCTTCTGCCTGCTTGCACGGAGCCTGCCATGAACAAGCCGCATTCCCCTCCCCCGCGCCCCATCCAGAAAGCGCCCTCGCCCGGCCTGGACCCCAACACCCTCATCGCCCTCCTGCGCAGCATTGGTGCGGGCGCGGCATCCGATGGACAGCCTTGGCCCGAGCGCCATCACCTTCGCGGCCGGCAGATCGCCATGGCCGATGCGGACTGCGCGCTGGCGGGCCAGCGCGTGGTGCAGGAGATTCTGCTGGCGGCGATTCGCGCGCAGCAGAACGGTGACTCTGACCAGTACGTGGGGGATCGCGTGTTGGAAGGGTTGGCGATGGCTGCGCTTGCGCTTACGGCGTTTATCCAGGAGCGGGTGCGGCCGGAGGGGTAAGGGTTATTGGGTTGGCCGCGTAGGGCATCCACGCGTGGCGTGGATCTACTGGGGTCCGAGCCCGGTGGCCCGGCCTCGGTGGTTCGGGAGTGTTGGGGTCAGCGCCCTCCGCGAGGCGGAGGGATCCGACCCCGGGGCCTCGCCTCGGTGGTTTGGGGGTGGTGGGGTCAGAGCCCTGCGCGGGGCGGAGGGATCCGACCCCGGTGGCCGGCCTTGGTGGTTTGGGAGTGGTGGGGTCAGAGCCCTCCGCTGGGCGGAGGGATCCGACCCCGGGGGCCGGCCTTGGTGGTTTGGGGGTGGTGGGGTCAGAGCCCTCCGCTGGGCGGAGGGATCTGGCCCCGGTGGCCTGGGTTGATGGAGGTGTGGAATGAAGCAGTGGTATTTCGCCTTGGCGGTGCTGTGCGTCGGGTTGGCTGGCGCGGTGTGGATGCAGTGGCCCGCGCCCGCAGGCGATGAGGTGTCGGCTTACCGGAAGTTGCCTGTGGTTGAGTACCGGCTGCTGCGCAGCGAGGCGATGGGGTATGCGTCGAGCCAGGCACTGCAGGGGCTCTCGTTCCATGCGCGCCCTGATGGCGCGGGCTCGTTCGAGATTCGCTGCAAGGGTGTGGCGGTGATGGAGGTGGAGAACGCGCCCGCGCGTGTGTTGCTGCGGATGCCCTCGGATGCGCTTACCCGTGCGCCGGATGTTGCGCGGCTGCTGGAGAGCTTCCACCAGTGGCTGGTGGAGGAGCCAGGCCATGCGCGATCGGTAGGCAAGCGCGGGGACCCGTCGTGGCTGGAGGCGCGGTTGCGGCGTGCTGTGGAGGGTGTGCCGCCGAGGGAGCGGTGTGTGTTTGGGGGATGAGCGGTGGGTGGGGTCAGAGCCCTTTCCTTGCGGAAAGGGGATCTGACCCTTGGACAGCCGGGCGGGCTTGATTAATTGCCTTAGGCAACAAATAATGATTGCCTTAGGCAACTATGTGGACGAGCCATGGCCGCAGCTGCGCTTCCCCTGACCGATCGGGCCGAACAGGTCCGCAGCTTCAACCGCTTCTACACCCGCCGGATCGGGGTGCTGCAGGACCGCATGCTGGGCAGCGAGTTTTCGCTGACCGAGCTGCGGGTGCTGTACGAGCTCTCCAGCCGGGGCGCGGCCCGCGCTTCGGATCTGCGCAGCGACCTTGGCCTCAACGCCGGCTACCTGAGCCGGGTGATCGCATCGCTGGAAGCCAGGGGGCTGCTGCAGAAGTCCCCCAATCCAGAAGATGCCCGCTCGCACCTGTTGAGCCTGACCGCGCACGGGCAGCAGACGTTCCAGCCCTACGACGCGGCTTCGCGGCAGGAAGCCATGGCGCTGCTTGAACCGCTCACCGAAGCGCAGCGACAGGGCGTGGTGGAGGCGATGGCGCGCATCAGTGCACTGCTGGGCGAGCGCAACCGCGAGTACCTGCTGCGCGACCCGCAGCCCGGCGACATGGGCTGGGTCGTGCACAAGCAGGCGCAGCTCTATGCCACCGAGTACGGCTGGAACAGCGAGTTCGAAGCACTGCTGGCGGAGATCGTCGCCACGTACCTGCGCGAGCACGACCCTGCCTCCGACCGTTGCTGGATTGCCGAGCAACACGGCGACATCATCGGCTCGGTGTTCGTGGTGCGCCACGATGCCAGCACCGCGAAGCTGCGCATGTTGTACGTGGATGCCAGCGCACGCGGCTTGGGCATTGGCCGCACGCTGGTGGAGGAAGCCATCGCGTTCGCGCGCTCGGCGGGGTACTCACGCATGGTGCTGTGGACCAACGCGGTGCTGCACGATGCCGTGCGCCTGTACGAGAAGGCCGGTTTCGCGCTGGTGGAGGAAGATCAGCACCACAGCTTCGGCAAGGACCAGGTCAGCCAGGTGTGGGCGCGCGATCTGTAAGGGGAGCAATCGAGCGAGTTCGACGCTTCGGGTCGGTTGCTAGGTGAGATGGAAGGAGGCGCGGTGGGTGGCGTCGAACTGGAGGACACCTACTGGCACGGTACCGACGATGGGCAGCAGCCCTTGTGCGTGCTTCTCCCACGGTCCCACTGCGTCTTCCACATCCGTGCCCATGGTGTACACGCGGTACTCGGCTGCGTAGTCGTCCAGCACATCGTCAAAGGGGCAATCGAGCAGCCACTGGCGTGAAGCCTCATCGGCCACCCACATCAGCCGCGGCAGGTCGTGGAACTCACGGTAGTCGAGGATGCGGTAATGGCCTGAGGGCAGAGACATCGGCGTTTCCTGCGCTGGCGCGGATGGGTGGCCGCGTCTCTACGATACGCCGTGAGGTGGGGTCAGAGCCCTTTCCTGCGGAAAGGAATCTGACCCCTGGCCGCGACGGTGGCCAGGCGGCGGCTGACGAGGCCGTAGAGGTCCTGCAGCTCGGCGGCGCGCTTCGCCGTCATGTTGCTGCCGAAGAGGACGCGTGCGAGTGCGGCCTCGTGGGTGTCATCGGGGAAGCGTTCGCGGGCGCGGTAGACGTTCTGGAAGACCAGCCAGGCGAGGCGAAGGCCGCCGCCCGGGAGTGGGCGCACGAGGCGTTCGTAGGCCTGCCAGAACTGGTATTCGGCCTTGAGATCGACCGTCGGCGCCGCGTAGGGCACCGGACGCGGGCGTCCGTGGGCACGCGGGCGGGTGGGCAGGTAGACGGGATCGGGCTGGGCCATGGTGGACAGCATGCCCCAGGAACATTGTGGGAACCTTGCGTTGGTGCCGGAATATCAGTGCGGGTTGTGCAACCTGCGGCCGTCGGGCCCGCTTTGGTAGATGCCAACCTTGGTTGGCAGGGTTTATGGGCGCCGGACACATTCCGCCGGGCATGGCCCGGCGCTACCGGATTGCGGGCGCATGGTGCGGGGTCGGATCCCTTTGCGGAGCACAGGGCTCTGACCCCGGTGGCGAAGAGCATCCACGCATGGCGTGGCTCTACTGGGGTCAGAGCCCTCCGCGTTCGCGGAGGGATCCGACCCCGCCGGATTGCGGGCAGCGCGGTGAGGGGTCGGATCCCTTTGCGGAGCAAAGGGCTCTGACCCGGGTTGCGGAGAGTATCCACGCATGGCGTGGATCTACTGGGCCGTGCGCGCCCCGGTCGGCAGGATTCGCGGCGGTGGGGTCAGAGCCCTCCGCGTTCGCGGAGGGATCCGACCCCGCCGGATTGCGGGCAGCGCGGTGAGGGGTCGGATCCCTTTGCGGAGCAAAGGGCTCTGACCCGGGTTGCGGAGAGTATCCACGCATGGCGTGGATCTACTGGGGCGTGCGCGCCCCGGTCGGCAGGTTTCACGGTGATGGGGTCAGAGCCCTCCGCGTTCGCGGAGGGATCCGCCCCCGGGTGTTGTCGGCGCCGGAAACATTCCGCCGGGCATGGCCCGGCGCTACCAGATTGCGCGGGGAGCATCCACGCATGGCGTGGATCTACTGGGGCATCGCATTAGAACTTCATTGCGGTCCTGAACATCACCTGCCGTGGGGCGCTGCGCTGCAGCGTCTGGTAATCGCCCGAGAACGAGGAGCCGGCAATCGTGGCGGTGCCGATGTTGTTGCGGTTGAACAGGTTGCTTACATCCAGCCGCAGTTCCAGCCCGGGCAGCACGCTGCCCTCGCCCAGCGTGTAGGCGGCATAGGTGTTCACCTGCCAGAACGTGGGCACGCGGATATCGTTCTCGTACGTAAACGGCTGGCGCAGGTACGAGGTGCTGGTGGCACCAAAGCGCCACTCACCAAAGTGCGCGGACAGATCGCTCACCAGCGAAACCTGAGGGTAACCGGGTTGGGCGTTGCTCTTGATGGGGTACACGGTATCGCCCACCACGAAATCGCTGTCGTAGTACGAGCGGGCCACGGCCACGCCCTGGTAGAACTGCACGTGCTCACTCAGGTCTGCGGTAATGCCCAGGTCCGCACCAATCACATGCATCTTCGGCATCAGCCGCACGGTGTTGATCTGCGCGAACTGCGTGCCGATGGCCGCCGACAGCAACCGGTTGCGGATACCGTTGTAGAACACATCGCCGGTCAGTGTCAGCCGCTCGAAGCGGTGCGTTGCACCCATGGTGAAGTTCCAGTTCTTCTCCGGCCGCAGCGTGCCGGCCACCCGGTCGAACTCATCCTGGTCGCTGATCGTCCACGCCGAGGCCGTGTAGCCAATGTTGCCGCGCTGGGCCACGCGGTAGCCATTCATGGTGTTGGCGATGTCGATGAAGGCATCGGTAGCGTCGCTGGGGCTCCAGAACAGCGAGACCTGCGGCAGGAAGTTGTCCTTGGCACGCAGCGCGCCACATACCGGCCGGTCCGGCGCATCGCCGAGTCCACCGCCTTCGGTGCGGAAATCCACGGCCTTGAAGCCGACGCCCAGTTTCAGCGTGTCGCTCAGCGCGATGTCATCGTGCAGGTAGAACTGCTGCGAGCGGGTGACCCAGCGCGAGGCGTTTTCGGTGAGGAAGGCCGGGCCATATACATCGAACGGGCCGGTGGCCTTCAGCGGCTTGCCCTGCCCCAGCAGCGGCTGCTGGTACCAATCGGTGCGGGCGGCGGCCTTGCTTTGTTCCTGCCAGAAGCCTGCGGTGAGCGTGTGCGCGCCGGCTTCGAACTGCAGGTTGGCCATGCCGCCGAGGCGGTTCACCCGCGGGGTCTGCACCTGCTCGGAGAACGGCGCGCCGTTGGGCGATGGCACGGTGGGGTCGGTCAGCGTGGCCTGGGTGTGGCTGTTGGCGTTGTACAGCTGCACGTTGCCGCTGAGCGCGGGCGTGATCTGGAAACGGTGGTTGATGGACGCCACGCGGTCGCGGGTGATCTGGCCGGTGTCGTAGGGAATCAGTTCGGACAGCTCGCCGCAGGTATAGGCACCGCAGGACTTTTCCGCGTTCTCCGGCGAGGCCACGTAGTACGCCCACGCATAGTCGGGATAGAAGCTGTCGGCCTTCCAGCCCAGCTTGCGGATCATGTCGAAGGAGATGTTGTTGTAGCCCCAGACCTTGGCCTTGCTGTCGGAGGCGAAGACGGTGAAGTCACCCCAGGCCACATCCTGCTGCGCTTTCAGGTTGCCGCGCAGAAAGTCCTGTGTGCCCGCGCCCTGGTACTTGTCCGCCGAGACGCGCTGCAGGTCGACCAGCACTTTCGGGCCGCGCTCGCCCAGCTGACCGGTCTGCGCAGAGACCGTGGTGACCAGCGTGCGGTTGCTGCCCACGCCCTGCTTGATGCGCAGGCTGGGCGTGTCCTGCAGGTCACGCAGGCGATATTCCAGGCTGCCGCCGTTGGCGCTGCTGGAAAACACGCTGACCGGCGCGCCGCCCGGGCTGACGGTGATCGCGCCGATGCCATCGGGCACACCCACGTTCACCACGCTGGTGCCGGTGAGCGAGAGGAAGCCGTTGTCGTTCAGCGGCACGCCTTCGAAGGTGATGCCCATTTCATTCATGCGGAAACCGCGCACGAACAGGCTGGTGGCGGAGATATCCAGGCCCAGGCCATCGGTGGCGGTATAGCTGGCACCGGGCACGGCCTTGAGCATGGCCAGCCCGTTGTTGCCGGTGACCATGCCATCGAGATCGGCGGCGTTGATGATGTAGCGGTTGGGCCCGACCACCTGTGTGGGTGCGACGGCGGCGCCGCGCGGCGTAGCGATGACCTGCAGGGCGTTGAGGGTGGTGGGCGCGTCGTTGGCTTCGGCGGCGTAGGCCGGTGCGGTGAGGGCGGCACTGAGTGCCAGGGCGAGCAGGGTCGTGGGTGGAGTGTTCATGGCCAGATCCAGGTGCAGGGGGAAGAGGACGCAGGCGCATGCCCAGCGCGTGGCAGCACCGGCGGCGATGCTGTGGCTGGAATGCGGTTGCGTTGAAGGGGGAGCGGCGCGGTTCGCGCCGATCAGGGGCAGTGGAAGACGGTCAACTACCGGGTAATGCGATGGGGTGATTTCGACGGGCGGAAGTGTTGCACTGCCGTGCCGCGAACACCATTGCACCGTAGTACAGCGCGGTTATACGCGGGTATCGTGCGGGCTTGGTAGAGGCCGACCTTGGTCGGCGCTTTGCGGCTGCGTGTGCCAACCAAGGTTGGCACCTACCAGTGCAGCGGAGCACTGCTGCCCGTGCAGCGGCTTACTGCAACACGAAACGTTCGATGGCCTTGGCCACGCCATCCTCGGAATTGGTGCTCGTTTCAAAGCGAGCCACTGCCTTCACTGCGTCGATGGCGTTGCCCATCGCGACGCTGGTGCCGGCAAACTGCAGCATGGTCAGGTCGTTTTCCTGGTCGCCGATGGCCATGACGTTGGCGCGGTCGATGCCCAGGTGCTCGGCCAGCTTCTGCAGGCTCGGCCCCTTGCCGGCGCGGTGGTCGAACACTTCCAGGAAGAACGGCGCGCTCTTCAGCACGGCGAAGCGCTCGGTCAGTTCGGCCGGCAGGCGCGCGATGGCCGCGTCCAGCACCTCGGGCTCGTCGATCATCATCAGCTTGATGAAGGACATCGACGGGTCCATGTCCTCCACGCGGCGGTACGACAGCGGCACGTGCGAGAGGTGCGAATCAATGACGGTGTAGCGGCTGATGTCCTGGTTGGGCGTGTACAGGCGCTGGCCGTCGAGGGCCTGGAAGTGCACGCCGATATCGCGCGCGGCCTGTTCGCAGTAGCGGAAGTCGTCGAAGCTGAGCGGGAACTCGGCCACGTTCTCGCCGGTGCCCAGGCGCCGCACCAGGCCGCCGTTGCAGGCGATGCAGTAGTCGTCGTCGCCGTTGATGCCCAGCTCCTGCAGGAACGGCGCCAGGCCGGACACCGGGCGGCCGCTGGTCAGCACGATATGCACGCCCAGCGCGCGCGCCTGGGCGATGGCCGCCTTGGCCCGCTCGGTGAGCGTGTGGGCGGGGTCCAGCAGGGTGCCATCCATATCGATGGCGACCAGTGCGATGGTCGATTGCCTGCGGCCCATGTCCATCAACGTCCAACCTTGCATGTGGGGACGGCTATTTTAGGGCAGTCGCGCACCTGCCCGCCTCATGCGCGGTTCATACCGTCGGGCGCGGCTGCAGGGATACTCAGCAGGCCTGTGCGCCCCCCACCGCAGGACGGCCCCCATGACCGCCCTACCCTGGAGATCCAGACGCATGACCTACCGCGCCCCCGAGGCCACCGACACCGCACCGCTGGCCGAGCAGATCGAAGACCTGATCCACGGCCTGCCCGGCGAGCAGATCCGCGTGGGTACGCTGCTGCAGGCGCTGGGCGACGAGGGGCTGATGCTGATCGTGATCCTGCTCTCGGCGATCTTCCTGATTCCGGTGTCGATTCCCGGGCTGAGCACGGTGTTCGGTGCGTCCATCCTGCTGATCGGCCTGAGCCGCGTACGCGACCGCCCGCTGTGGGTACCGCGCCGCCTGGCCGAGCGCGAGGTGGCGACCGAGAAGCTGAAGGCCAACCTGGGCCGCGCCCTGAAGTGGGTGCACCGCATGGAGCGGCTGTCGCAGCCGATGCGGCTGGCGGTGATGGTGCGTTCGAAGAAGATGATGCGGCTGAACAACCTGGCGCTGGTGTTTGCCACGCTGTTGTTGATGGCGCCGGCGGGGCCGATTCCCTTCAGCAACACCTTGCCTGCGCTGGCGCTGATGTCGTTCGCGATCGGGTTCATCCAGCGCGATGGCGCGGCGGTGGCTGCGGGTTATGCGTTCGTGGTGGCCACGGTGGTGTACTTCGGCGTGCTGCTGGGTGGGGTGGGGTTTGCAGCGGAATCGGTGTTCAGTGGGATGCGGGGTAGTAGCGCGTCTGTGTAAACGGCGTCTGGCGAATTTGTAGAGTCGGGGGGGGGGGGGGGGGGGGGGGGCCAAAAAAGAGACGCCCCCGCGCCCCGGGCCGACACCCAACCACAACCCCCCCCCCCCGGGCGGGGGGCGGGCGCGGAA
>NZ_JBRRCR010000034.1:0-39928 GCF_056759115.1 Stenotrophomonas sp. STEN087
CCAACCCCGCGGGCACCGCTGGGCGGGGGGGCGCCGTGTTATTGTGGGGGTGGGTTGGGGCGCCCCGGGCCGCCCCCGCCGGGTGGCCCGGGCCGCGGGCCGGCAACATTTCAGCTGACCGTACGCCCACCATCCACGCGCAGGGTGTGGCCGGTGACGAAGCTGGCCTCGGCCACCAGCCAGTACACCGCCTCGGCGATCTCCTCGACGGTACCGATGCGGGCCAGCGGCGTGCGCGCCAGCAGCGCCTCGCGGGCGAAATCGTCCTTGCCCTGTTCCGGCCACAGGATCGCGCCCGGCGCCACGGCATTCACCCGCACCTTCGGCGCCAGTTCCAGCGCCAGCGAACGGGTGGCCATTTCCAGCGCGGCCTTGGCCATGGTGTAGGCGACGTGGTCGCGCATCGGGTCGGTGCCGTGCAGGTCGGTCAGGTTGACGATGCAGCCCTGCTGGCGGCGCAGGTAGGGTGCGGCCGCCTGTGACAGCAGCAGCGGCGCGCGGGCGTTGACCGCATACAGCTCGTCCATGGCCGCGGCGGTGACCTGGCCGAACGGGGTGGGGAAGAAGTTGGAGGCGTTGTTGACCAGCGCGTCCAGGCGGCCGAAGTGGGCCACGGCCTGTTCGACCAGGTCGGGCAGGGCATCGGCGTCGCGCAGGTCGGCCTGCAGGGCCAGCACGCTGCCCGGGCGGACGTTCTCCAGGTCGAACGCGGCCTGCTGCAGCTCGGCGCTGGATGTATGGGCGTGCAGCACCACCGACCAGCCACAGGCGTGGAACTGGCGGGCGATGGCCGCACCGATCCGGCGCGCGCTGCCGGTGATCAGGGCCACGGGGGCGGTGTCGCTCATGAGGGTCCTCCAAGGCTCGGCTATCCTGTGCACCATTGTCACCGCATTCGAAGACACCATGCAGCCCACCTTCCCCCTGCCTGAAGCCGACGCCCTGGCCCACAGCGACCAGCTGGCGGCCGCCCTGCGTGCCGAAATCCTTGCGCAGGGCGGGGCGATCCCGTTCTCGCGCTTCATGGAGCTGTGCCTGTACGCCCCCGGCTGGGGCTATTACAGCGCCGGCGCCAGCAAGTTCGGCGGCAGTGGTGATTTCACCACCGCGCCCGAGCTCGGCAGCCTGTTCGCCGGCAGTGTGGCCAACGCGCTGGCCCCGGTGTTCGCCCAGCTGGACGCGCACGCACGCATGCTGGAGCTGGGCGGCGGCACCGGCGCCTTCGCCGAGGCCGTGCTGCTGCGTCTGGCCGAACTGGAGGCGCTGCCGGCGCGCTACGCCATCCTCGAGCCCAGCGCGGACCTGCGCCAGCGCCAGCAGCAGCGCCTGCAGCAGAACCTGCCGGCCGAGCTGGCCAGCCGCGTCGAATGGGTCGACCGCCCGTTCGATGACGACTGGGACGGCGTGGTATTCGCCAACGAGGTAATTGACGCGCTGCCGACCCCGCGCTTCCTGATCAAGGACGGCGAGGTCTACGAGGAAACCGTCGAGCTGGATGGCGAGGGCAACTTCATGCGCGGCGCGCAGCCGGCCGATGTGCTGCTCAACGGCGCGGTGCGCCACCTCGAGCGCTACCTGGAAAAGCCCTTCGCCGATGGCTACCGCTCCGAAGTGCTGCCGCAGCTGCCGTACTGGCTGCAGGCGGTGGCCGGTGGCCTGCAGCGTGGTGCGATGCTGTTCGTCGATTACGGCTACAACCGTGGCGAGTTCTACCAGCACGACCGCGACGACGGCACCGTGCGCGCGTTCTACCGCCACCACGTGCACAACGACGTGTACCGCTGGCCGGGCCTGCAGGACATCACCGCGTCGGTGGATTTCACCGCGATGGCCGAGGCCGGCCTGCACGGTGGCTTCGAGCTGGCTGGCTACTGCAGCCAGTCCAGTTTCCTGCTCGGCAATGGCCTGGACCAGGTGCTGGTGCTGGCCGAAGAGCGCACCGATGAAGTGGGCCGCATCCAGCTGCGCGACCAGGTGAAGAAGCTGACCCTGCCGACCGAGATGGGCGAACGCTTCCAGGTGATCGGCCTGCAGCGCGAGGTGGATTTCGAACCGGCCTTCGAGCTGGGTGACCTGAGCTGGCGCCTGTGAGCGCAGGGTTGCCGGTGATCAAGCCGCTGCGTCGGCCGCGGCTGTGGACCGCGCTGTGGCTGCTGGCGGTACTGGTGGTGATCGTGGTCTGCCTGATTCCCCCGCCGCCGATCGACCTGCCGGAGAACGGCGACAAGGTCGAGCACTTCCTGGCCTATTTCATCCTGTCCGGCAGCGCAGTGCAGCTGTTCCGGCGCGGCACGCCGCTGCTGTGGGCGGGCGTGGGGCTGGTGCTGATGGGCGTGGGCATCGAGTTCGCACAAGGCGCACTGACCAGCAACCGCAGTGCCGATCCGATGGATGCGCTGGCCAATACGGTGGGCGTGTTGTCGGGCCTGGCGACCGCGCTGACCCCGCTGCGCGACATCCTGCTGCGCTGGCGCGGCTGAGGTAACTGCGCCTGGGGTCAGAGCCCTTTCCTGCGGAAAGGGATCCGACCCCGGGCCATGCCCCGCATCACTTCTGCAGCGTCACCTCATCCAGCACCCACATCGCCGGGCGCGTATCGCCGGTGAAGTTGATGCACAGATCGTCCGTACCCGACACGCCCTTCGGCAGCGCCGCGCGCAGGGTGACGAAGCCATCGGCATCGGTGCTGGCCGGCAGCGGCACCTGGGCTACGACCTTGCCGGTGCAATCGCCACGGCGGATCAGCATTTCGCCGTTGCGGCCCTTGGCCTTCTCGAACTTGCGTGCCGGCTCGTCATGGGCCAGCTGGAAGTAGTACGGAATGCGCCCGGCACGTACTTCCACACTGCCGATGCCATCGAGCTGCGCGGCCGGCCAGCGCCAGCACGGCTGGAAGATGTCCACGGTGAACACGTTGCGCGCACCTTCGCGCGGGCCATCGTCTTCCAGGCGCAGCACCAGGCCCTTCTCGCCCACGCAGCTGCGCAGCTCCTCGCTGTGGCGGCTGAGCAGCGACTGCGCGGTGTACGACGCCACCGTCGGTGCGGCCGCCAGCGGCTGGCCCTGGAAGAACGCAGCGGCCTGCACGGTGGCCGGCAGCGGCTGGGTCAGCGGCTGCTGGTACAGCGGCGAGCTGGCGGTCACCGGCGTGCCATCGGTGCTGTAGCGCACTTCATAGCCCAGCGGATTGGCCAGCGACACCGTCACCGTGTTCGCGGCGCGGTCGTCCGTATGGCCCACGCCCACTTCGAACGGGGTCTGCGCATAGGCCAGGCCCCAGGCGCGGTAGCGCTGCAGCTGTGCCGGCAGGCGGGCGAGGAAATCGCGGAAATCGCGATGCTCCGGCGCGCTCCAGCCAGTCTCGGCCACCGCGGCCAGGCGCGGGAACAGGTTGTGCTGCAGGCGTGCGTAGGTGCGGGTGTGCTCGGTGAACATGTTCGCCTGCAGGCCGAGGATGTGCCCGCGCTTGTCGGCGGCCAGCTGGGCCGGCACCGGCTCGAAGTTGTACAGCTTGGCCAGGTTGACCTGGGCCGGGCGGCCCGGCGGCTCGTTCGGCGAACCGGTCTGCAGGTAGTCCAGGTACAGGTGGGTGACCGGCGACATCACCACGTCATGGCCACTACTGGCCGCGGCCAGGCCGCCTTCGGTGCCGCGCCACGACATCACCGTGGCCTGCGGCGGCAGGCCGCCTTCGAGGATCTCGTCCCAGCCGATCAGGCGGCGGTCGTGTTCTTCCAGGAAGGTTTCCAGGCGCTTGATGATGTGGCTCTGCATGGCCATCTCATCCTTGATGCCCAGCTCGCGCATGCGCTTCTGCACCTGCTTCGAGGCGATCCACTGGTCCTTGACCGCTTCGTCGCCCCCCACGTGCACGTACTTCGCCGGGAACAGCTGGATCACTTCCTCCAGCACGTTCTCCAGGAAGGTGACCGTGCCGTCCTCGACGTTGAACAGGTTGGGGAACACGCCCCATTCGCTGATCGGCTTCAGCGGCGTGCTGATCGAGCCCAGTTCCGGGTAGGCGGCGATCGCGGCCGTGGCGTGGCCGGGCACGTCGATTTCCGGGATCACCTGGATGTGCAGCTTGGCCGCATAGGCGATCACTTCGCGGATCTGGTCCTGCGTGTAGAAACCGCAGTACGGGTATTCCTGCTTCGTCACCGGATCGATGCCGCCATCGCCGGCCGGCAGGCGGCAGCTGCCGACCTCGGTCAGCTTCGGGTAGCGCTTGATCTCCATGCGCCAGCCCTGGTCATCGGTCAGGTGCCAATGGAAGGTGTTGAGCTTGTGCGCGGACATCGCATCGAGCACGCGCTTGATCTCGTCCAGGCTCTGGAAGTGGCGCGCCGAGTCGAGCATGAAGCCGCGCCAGCTGAAACGCGGCGCATCCTGGATCTGCACGGCCGGCAGCGCGCCCTGGCTGCCGCCGGTGGCCAGCTGGGCCAGGGTGGTGGCGCCGTAGAACAGGCCGGTCTCGTTGCCGGCCTGCACCAGCACGCCCTGCGCGGTGCTCTCCAGCGTGTAGCCCTCGCCGGTATCGCGGAAGGTGGGAATGATCTGGAAGCGGATGCCGCCGGCCTTGGCCGCGGCCTTGCCGGTAGCCAGCGCCAGGCGCGGGCCGCCACTGCGGGCGAGCAGATCGGCGAACTGGCCCGCCACGCGCTGTTCGGCTTCGCTGTCGGCGCGCAGCGTCGTGCCTGCGGCCACGGTGATGCCGCTGCCATTGCCGCGCTGCACGTTGGCCGGTGCGGGGATCAGCATCAGGCTGCCGGCGCGCAGCTGCGGGCCGGGGCCGGTATCCAGTGCCGGGGCATCGGCGGCGCGGGCGGCGGCGGGAAGCATCGCCAGGCCCAGCAGCATGCTGGCAAGGGGGAAGGGTCGCATCATCTCACTCCTGTGGTGGGCGGCTCGCTGTGCCGCGCGTGGCCGCCGCGCAGGCGGCGATTCCGGTCTCCCATCGTACGACGGGCCCGGAAATCCGGGCCCGTCGCGATGTGCAGCTGGGTGCAGTCTTAGAACTTGAAGTGCAGGGTAGCCATGTAGCGGCGGCCGCTCTTGTACTTGCCAGCCAGGTGTTCCTTGTCGCCCAGGTACTGGAAGTAGGTCTCGTCCAGCAGGTTCTGCGCGTCCACCGTCAGCGACCAGTTGTCGTTGAAGGTGTAGCCGAAGCTGGCACCCAGTTCCGCGTAGTCGTCCACGCTGGACGGGGCGGCACCGGCCACGTAGCCGCCGGCCAGGTAGCTGTCACGCCAGTTGTAGGTCAGGCGCGCATTGATCGGGCCCTTCTCGTAGTACGGGCTGAAGGCGATGGCATTGCGCGACTGGTACGGCAGCGGATCGCCGGTGTTGTTCTCACCGTTGGCGTAGGTGTAGTTGGCGGTCAGGCCGAAGCCGCTTTCGCCGAAGGGCTGCTGGAAGCTGATGTTGAAGCCCTTGACGTGGCCGCTGCCGGCGTTGCGCGGGCGCTGGATGCTGTAATCGCAGTAGCCGTCGGCGGTGCAGCCGTTGGTACCGACGAGGTTCGCCCAGGTGGCCGGCGAGGTATCGCGGATCGAGTTGTACTGGCGCTCGATGGTGGCCGAGGTATCGATGTAGTTGTCGATCTTCTTGTAGAACACCGACCAGGCCACCACGGCCTGCGGCGCGTAGTAGTACTCGGCCGAGGCGTTGAAGTTCCACGACTCATACGGCGACAGATCGGCGTTGCCGCCCGAACCGGTCAGGGTGGTGTCGTTGAGGAAGGTGTTGTTGACCATCTGGTTGTACGGCGCCCAGGCGATCACCTTGGCCGCGGCGAAGCGGAACACCCAGTCGTTGTCGGTGTCCCACGCGACGTTCAACGAAGGCAGCACGAAGTCTTCCTTCTTGGTGCGGGTCTGCCACTTGCTGTCCAGGTCGGTCAGGGTCGGCGTGCCGCCGTAGACGAAGCCGCTGCCTTCGGTCTTGGAATCGACGTAGCGCACGCCCAGGTTGCCGCGCAGCGGGCCGTTGGAGAAGTTCAACTGCGCGTAGGCCGCGTTGTTGGTCTGGGTCAGCGCCCAGCTGTTGTTGAGGTAGCTGGCCGGATCGGGGTTGCTGTAGTCGATCGGGCTGTTGCGCACCCAGTTCAGCACGTTGTTGCGGCCGGCCTGCACGTGGCGGCCCTGGTCGTTGGTGAAGCCCTGGATGTCGGTCAGGCCGATGGTGCCGACGTCGGCCAGGGTGCCCGGGGTGACGCCGCCGTACACGTTGAGGGTGAAGGCTTCATCGTGCTTGCCGTGGCGCACGCCGAACTGCAGCTGGTTGAAGATGCTGTCGAACTGGACGTTGAAGTCGAGCTGGGCGTAGGTGTCCTTGCTCTCGGTGGAGAACACGCCGTTGTTGCCGAACCAGCCGCCGGCCGAACCCCAGTTGGCCGGGTCGCGGGCGCCTGCCGGGTCATCGAAGGTGATGCCCTTGTCCATGTTCCAGCTGTAGCCGCCGTTGTAGAACGGCTCGATGAAGTACTGGGCCAGGTTCTTGTTGTCCGACTTGCTCTGGCCGGCCTGGCCGGTCACGCCCCAGCTTTCGCCCTTCCAGGCGCCGCGCAGGTCCACGCCCTTGGTGACCACTTCGGACAGGCGCACGTTGTTGTCATAGATCAGCGTGCCGCTGTTGGCGATGGCGCTAGCGTTGGAGTGGCCGCTGGTGGCCACGCCGTTGCGCACGTCGCCGAGCTGGTTGACGGCGTTGACGGTGCCCGGGTTCCAGGTCAGGAAGGAATAGAGCGACTGGTTGTAGTTGTCGAACTTTTCCTTGATGTACATGCCGCTCAGGTTGAACTCGAGCTCATCGGTCGGCTTGAACTGCAGGTTGACCACGGCGCTGTCGCGCTTGCGTTCCTGCTGGAACCAGGCGGCGTTGAACGAGTTCGGCACGTCCACGTCGGCAGCCACGCCGGTGGCATTGGGGAAGGTGCTGGCCTTGGTGTAGCCGAACACTTCCTTGCCCTGGCGGTCGACGGCTTCTTCGTAGTGCTGGGCCGAGACGGCCACGCCGAATGTCTCGTCGTTGTTCTTCCAGCTGTACAGCACGGCCGCGTTCGGCTTGCCTTCGCTGGCCTGCTGGCTGTAGCTGTAGCCCACCGAGGCGGCCACTTCGTTCTGCTTCAGGTCCAGCGGCTGGCGGGTGTGCATCAGCACGGTGCCGCCGAGGCTGCCTTCGGTCAGTCGCGCTTCGGACGACTTGATGATCTCCGCGCGGCCCAGGATCTGCGGGGCCAGCAGCGTGTAGTCGAAGCCGCGGTTGGGCTGTTCGCCGTACAGCCAGATGGCCTGCGCCACCGGGTGGTTGTCCAGGAAGGACAGGTTGAGGCTGGGGTCGGTGCCGTCGATGCTGACGCGCTCGCCCTGGCCGAAGCGGCGGTCCAGGGTCACGCCCGGGATCTGCGACAGCGCTTCAGCAACGTTGGTGCTGGGGAACTTGCCGATGTCCTCGGCGGTGATCGCTTCGGACACACCGACGTTGTTGCGCTTGGTGTCCAGCGATTTTTCCAGGCTGGCGCGGATGCCCACCACCTGCACGGTGTCCAGGTCCTGCGGGGTAGCCTGCTGGGCGTGCGCCGAGAAGGCGAGGCAGCCGACGATGGCTGCCGAAAGCAGAGTCTTGCGGGTGTTCATGATGTCTCTCCTCATCACTGATGTGCGTTGTCGGCGGCGAACGAATGGCAGGTCATGCCTGGCGCCAGCAGGGGCTGCCGGGCGCGATGGTGCGATTCCAGTGCGTCGTGCGTACTGCGGTGCTGCGTACTGCTTGCTGCGTACTGCGGTTCAGGCGTTGGCGTGGAGCAGGAACCAGCTGGCGGCGCCGATGACGCCCAGCTGCCCGTGCTCGACCACCTTCACCGGGATGCGTGCCAGCGCTTCGCCCATCGGCCCCTTCTGCAGGTAGCGTTCGACGAAGGTGCTGGCATGCAGGTATTCGCGGATCTGCGGCAGGATGCCGCCGGCCAGGTAGACACCACCCTGCGCGCCGTAGAACAGTGCCATGTCGCCGATGGTGCTGCCGAGCAGGCCGCAGAACACATCCAGCGCCTGGCGGGCGAGGGCATCGGTACCGGCCATGGCTGCGGCGGTCACCGCATCCGGGCTGGCCAGCACCGGGGTCTGCCCCTGCAGGGCGCAGATGGCGTGGTACAGGTTCATCAGGCCGGGGCCGGACAGCGCATGTTCGATCGACACGTGCGCGCGGTCGCGCTGCATGTGGCGGACGATGTCCATTTCCAGCGCGGTGCTGGCCGCCAGCGTGGGCTGGCCGGCTTCGGTGGCCAGGACCACCGGGCCGTTCGCGGTGGGAATCCACAGCGCCGCACCCAGGCCGGTGCCGGGGCCGACCACCAGGGTCGGGCCGCGCGCTGCGCTGTCCGGCCCGCACAGGTGCAGCACGCCGCTGGCATCGACCTGCGCGGCGGCATAGGCCACCGCTTCGAAATCGTTGACGATGTGCACGCGCTGCAGGCCGACCTCGGCTTCCACCTGGCGGGCCGACAGCGGCCACGGCAGGTTGGCGGTGATCACCGTGCCGTCCTCGCGGGCGAAGCCGGCGGTGGCGACCACGCACTGGCTGGGCCGCGCGCTGTCACCGAGGAAGTCGGTGAGGATCGCACTCAGGCCGGCATAGTCCGCATTGCGGTACTTGCGGTATTCCAGCAGCTGCACCGGATGGGCCTCGTCGCCGCTGGCCCGTGCCCTTGCCACGCGCACATGGGTACCGCCGACGTCGGCGGCCAGGAACGAGGGCGCGACGCGGGACAGGACATGGGCCGGGGCGGGATGGCTGGCGGTCACGCGGGCTCCTGCTGCAGGTGGGAAGCGGACCCAAGAAAGGCCCGTCGATGGGGCGGAGTCTGTAACTGCGTTGACAACGATGTCAACGAGTTCGTGACACTTTCGTTGCTGCGCCGCAACGAATGAGAGACACCGTAAACGTTTACATCGTCTTGACCCGGCATTAACCCGCAAGCCTTTGCGCCATGGTCTTCCAGGGGCAGAGCGCATTCAGCGCGGAGCGCGGTGGTGCTGTTGCGCAGTGCAGCACGGCCGCATCGGGCCTGTGCAATCAAGTTGACAAACGGCGGTGCTCCACCGAAAGAATGTGACAACGTTGTTCCCAGCCACTCTCCGACACCGCCTTCTGCGGTCGTCGCCGCAGGAGCCCACCTGATGTCCGCCGTCACTGCTGCAAGCGCGCGTCCAAACGTTGCCGCCTCCATCGCCATCGTCGGCGTGCTGTTCTTCCTGATCGGCTTCTTCACCTGGCTCAACGGGCCGTTGATCACCTTCGTCAAGCTGGCATTCGAGCTCAGCGAAGTCGGCGCCTTCCTGGTGCTGATGGTGTTCTACCTGTCCTACTTCTTCCTCGCCCTGCCGTCGTCGTGGATCCTGCGCCGCACCGGCATGAAGAAGGGCCTCAGCCTGAGCCTGCTGGTGATGGCCGGGGGCGCGGCACTGTTCGGCGAGTTCGCCACGCAGCGCTGGTATCCGGGCGCGCTCGGCGGCCTGTTCGTGATCGGCAGCGGCCTGGCCCTGCTGCAGACCGCGATCAACCCCTACATCTCCATCCTCGGCCCGATCGAAACGGCCGCGCGCCGCATCGCGCTGATGGGCATCTGCAACAAGATCGCCGGCATGCTGGCACCGGTGCTGATCGGCACGCTGGTGCTGCACGGCATCGGCGACCTGTCGGCCAGCGTGGCCGCTGCCGATGAAGCAACCAAGGCGCAGCTGCTCAACGAATTCGCCGCCAAGATCCACGCGCCGTACCTGGCCATGGCCGGTGTGCTGGTGGTGCTGGCGGTGGCGGTGCTGTTCTCGCCGCTGCCGGAAATCAAACCGTCCGAAGCCAACGCCACGCCGACTGCAGCGGGTGCCGCCGAGCGCCGCAGCATATTCCAGTTCCCGCACCTGTGGCTGGGCGTGCTGTGCCTGTTCGTCTACGTCGGCGTGGAAGTGATGGCCGGCGATGCCATCGGTACCTACGGCCACGGCTTCGACCTGCCGCTGGACCAGACCAAGATGTTCACCTCGCTGACCCTGTTCGCCATGCTCATCGGCTACGTGGTCGGCCTGGCGCTGATTCCGAAGGTGGTCTCGCAGTCGCGCTACCTCACCGTTTCGGCGGTGCTGGGCGTGCTGTTCTGCCTGGGCGCGTGGGCCACCCACGGCTATGTGTCGGTGGCCTTCGTGGCGCTGCTGGGCTTCGCCAACGCCATGATGTGGCCCGCCATCTTCCCGCTGGCCATCCGCGGCCTGGGTCGGTTCACCGAAACCGGCTCGGCCCTGCTGGTGATGGGCATCGCCGGCGGCGCGATCATTCCGCAGCTGTTCGCCGTGCTCAAGCAGCACATCGACTTCCAGCTGGTGTTCGTCCTGCTGATGGTGCCGTGCTACCTCTACATCCTGTTCTACTCGGTGATCGGCCATCGCGCCGGCCTGCCGCAGGACAAGGCCTGATCGGCGATGATGGACGGCAGCCAACCCCAGGAAAAGCCGATGCGCAGAGCGACCATCAAGGACGTTGCCGAAAAGGCCAAGGTCTCGCTGAAGACGGTGTCGCGGGTCATCAACAACGAGCCGTCGGTGATGCAGGCCACCCGTGCGCGGGTGCTGCGTGCCATCGCCGAGCTCGACTACGAACCCGATCCGTCGGCGCGCAACCTGCGCAGCGGCACCACGTTCGTGATCGGGCTGGTGTACGACAACCCCAACCCGTACCACATCATCGGCGTGCAGAACGGCGTGCTCGCCGCCTGCCGCGAAACCGGCTTCGGCCTGCAGATCCATCCCTGCGATTCGAGCTCGCCGATGCTGGCCGATGAACTGGCCGACTGGGTGCAGCGTTCGCGCCTGGCCGGGCTGGTGCTGACCGCGCCGATGTCCGAACGCCGCGACCTGATCCAGACGCTGACCGCGCGCGGCATCAAGCTGGTGCGCATCATTGCTGCCACCGAGGATCCGGCCGACGGTGCCTGCGTGTTCGTCGACGACCGCGAGGCCGCCTACGAAGTCACCGAGCACCTGATCCAGCTCGGCCACCAGCGCATCGGTTTCCTCTGGGGTGGTTCCTCGCACCGTTCCTCGGGCGAACGCTACGCCGGCTACGAGGCCGCGCTGAAGGACTACGGCATGACCGTGGACAAGCATCTGGTGGTGCAGGGCGACTACACCTTCGACGATGGCTTCCGCGGCGCGCGTCGCCTGCTGGCACTGCGCGAACCGCCCACCGCCATCTTCGGCTCCAACGACGAAATCGCCGCCGGCGTGCTGGCGGCCGCGAAGTCGGCCGGCATGAACGTGCCGTACGACCTCTCCATCGCCGGCTTCGAGGACAGCCCGTTCTCGCGCCAGTCGTGGCCGCCGCTGACCACCGCCAAGCAGGCCACCGAGGACATCGCCCGCCACGCCGCGCGCCTGCTGATCGCGCAGCTGCGCAGCGATGCCTACGACGATGCACCGGCCGCCCTGCAGAACCAGGGCTTCGTGCCGCAGCTGGTGGTGCGCGGCTCCACCGCACCGATGCGCCCGGCCGGCGTGCGCCCTCTTCCTTCCGAACCCGCCTGAGTCCGCCATGTCGCCGTCCGACCCCACCGCCACCCTGATGTTCGCCGAGGCTGCTGAAGCGGCCGACGTGGTTGCCCGCCAGTTCGCCCGCAACCACGCCACCATGGAAACGCTGGCCGCCAGCCTGCGTGCGGCACCGCCGCCGTTCGTGGTGACCTGCGCACGCGGCAGCTCCGATCACGCCGCCACCTACGGCAAGTACCTGCTGGAAACCCAGCTGGGCCTGGTGGTCGCCTCGGCCTCGCCGTCGGTGGGTTCGGTGTATGCCGCCCCGCTGCAGCTGCGTGGTGCGTTGTTCATCGTCATCTCGCAGTCGGGCAAGAGCCCGGATCTGCTGCGCAATGCCGAGGCCGCCAAGGCCGCGGGTGCGCGCGTGGTCGCCCTGGTCAACGTCGAGGATTCGCCGCTGGCGCAGCTGGCCGACACGATCATCCCGCTGCATGCCGGCGCCGAGAAGAGCGTGGCCGCGACCAAGAGTTACCTGGCCTCGCTGGCCGCGCTGCTGCAGCTGGCCGCCTACTGGAAGCAGGACAGCAGCCTGCGCAATGCGCTGGACCTGCTGCCCGATGCGCTGCGTGCGGCGTGGCAGTGCGACTGGAGTGCGGTCTCCGACGGCCTGGTCGATGCCAGCAACCTGTTCGTGCTCGGCCGTGGCCTCGGTCTTGGCGCCGCGCAGGAGGCCGCGCTGAAGTTCAAGGAAACCTGCAGCCTGCATGCCGAAGCCTACAGCTCGGCCGAGGTCAAGCACGGCCCGATGGCGCTGGTCGGCCGCGGCTTCCCGGTGCTGGCCTTTGCCCAGCCCGATGAAACCGGCGCCGGCACCCGTGCGGTGGTCGAGGAATTCAGTGCGCGCGGCGCCCAGGTGTGGATGGCCGGCGCCGGTGGCAACCTGCCGGTGGCGGTCGCGCCGCACCCGCTGTGCGCACCGCTGCTGACCGTGCAGAGCTTCTACCGCGCGATCAACGCGTTGGCGATCCGCCGTGGCTTCAATCCCGACCTGCCGCCGCACCTGAACAAGGTCACGGAGACGGTCTGATGGCCACGGTCCTGCGCAACGCCCGCATCCTCACCGGCGATGATTTCCGCGACGACCTGGCGGTGGTGATCGAAGACGGCCGCATCATCGCGCTGCTGCCCGACGCCGCGCCGCAGCTGGGCCAGGCCGACGAACAGGTGGACCTGGGCGGCGGCTGGCTGCTGCCGGGCTTCATCGACGTGCAGGTCAACGGCGGTGGCGGTGCGCTGTTCAACAACACGCCGGATGTCGCCTCGCTGCGCACCATCGCGCAGGCCCACCGGCGCTTCGGCACCACTGCGATGTTGCCGACCCTGATCAGCGACGACGTGGACGTGATGCGCGAGGCGATCGGTGCGATGCGCGAGGCGATCGCGCAGCAGGTGCCAGGCATCATCGGCATCCATCTGGAAGGCCCGTACATCGCCCCGGCGCGCAAGGGCACCCACGATGCCAGCAAGTTCCGCGTGCCCGATGCCGAGGAAATCGCGCTGGCTGCCTCGCTGGACAACGGCGTAACCCTGCTGACCCTGGCCCCCGAGCGGGTGCCGCTGGAGTCGATCCGTGCACTGGTGGAGCGCGGGGTGATCGTGGCCGCCGGGCATACCGCCGGCAGTTATGAAGAAATCCGCGCCGGCCTGGATGCCGGCGTGCGTGGCTTCACCCATCTGTACAACGCGATGTCACCGCTGCAGGGGCGCGAGCCCGGTGCGGTCGGTGCCGCGCTGGAAGACCGCGAGAGCTGGATCGGCATCATCGTCGATGGCGTGCACGTGCACCCGGCCAGCCTGCGCGTGGCGCTGGCGGCCAAGCCGCGCGGGCGCCTGCTGCTGGTGACCGACGCCATGCCGCCGGTCGGTGCCGATGACCCCAGCTACGTGCTGTACGGCGAAACCATCACCGCCGTCGATGGCGTGGTGCGCAATGCGGCCGGTGCGTTGGCCGGTTCGGCGCTGGACATGGCCACGGCCGTGCGCAACACCGTGCAGCTGCTCGGCCAGCCGCTGGCCGAGGCGGCGCGCATGGCGTCCACCTATCCAGCGGAATTCCTCAACGTGGATGACCGCCTGGGCCACATCGCGGAGGGCTACCAGGCCGACCTGGTGCTGCTGGATGATGCCCTGCAGGTGCGTGGCACCTGGATTGCCGGACAGTACGAGGCGGCATGACGGACGCAGCGCCGCCACGTCGGCTGGGCTCGATCGATGCCCTGCGCGGCCTCACCGTGGCGGCGATGCTGCTGGTCAACAACCCTGGTGACTGGAGCGCAGTGTTCGCACCGCTGCGCCATGCGGACTGGCATGGCTGCACGCCCACTGACCTGGTGTTCCCGTTCTTCCTGTTCCTGGTCGGCGTGTCGATGGCCTTCAGCGTGGCGCCGCGCGCGCACGACGCCGCCGCGCGCCCGGCACTGGCCCGTGGCGTGCTGCAACGCGCGCTGCGCATCGCCCTCGCCGGCGTGCTGCTGCACCTGCTGGTGTGGTGGGCGCTGCACACGCATCACTTCCGCATCTGGGGTGTCCTGCAGCGCATCGCGCTGTGTGCGGCCGTGGTTGGCGTGGTGGCGGTGTACGTGCGGCCACGCACCCAGCTGGCGCTGCTGGTCGCACTGCTGGTGGGCTACACGGTGCTGCTGCTGGGCATCGGCGATCTGGCGCCGTGGACCAATCCGGCCAGCCGCCTGGATACCCGCCTGTTCGCGCCCTTCATCTACCAGTGGCAGGCCGACACCGGCCTCGGCCACGATCCGGAAGGCCTGTTGAGCAGCCTCGGCGCGCTCGCCAGCACCGTGCTCGGCCTGCTGGCCGGTGGCCTGCTGCGCAACGGGCGCGCTTCCGCGCTGGCCGGTCTGGGCGTGGCGACCGCCGTGCTGGGGCTGCTGCTGGCCACGGTGCTGCCGCCCAACAAGCAGCTGTGGACGCCGAGCTACGTGCTGTGGACCGGCGGGCTGGCGGCGCTGGCGCTGTGGCTCGGGCACCTGCTGATCGACCGCAGGGGCTGGCCCGCGCTGGGCCGCCGCTTCGGCGTCAATGCCATCACCGCCTACCTCGGCGCCTCGGTGATGTCGGTCGTGCTGCTGGCCACCGGCATCTGGGGTTGGGTGTGGCAGCAGCTGGCCACGGCGATGCCGGGCGCACTGGAACTGGCCTCGATGCTGCAGGCGATCGCCTTTGTTGCGCTGTGGTGGGGCGTGGCGTGGTGGCTGGACCAGCGTCGCATCTACCTGAAGATCTGACTGCTACCCGGACGATCTGGCATCCACGCATGGCATGGATCTACTGGCGCGCGCTTCATGCGCGGATGTACGGGCCCACGCTTCAGTAGAGCCACGCCATGCGTGGATGCTCTTCGCCATGATGTGTGAAAAACATGAACGCTTTCATGCACATGCACGCCACGTGATGCATGCGTTACTTCACACCCCAGGCGTGATGCATCCGGCATAACGTCAGACCTGAACGCTTCACGGCGCCCCTGCGGCGCCAGCAGTGTCCATATCCGCAATTCCTGAATCCCCCGACCCAGGAGTGCCATATGTCCGTTGCCGCCATGCGCGCACCGCGCCATCAGCGCCTGACCCGCTGCCTGCTGCAGGCGCTCGCCATTCCCGCCGCACTGGCTGCCACCGTGCCCATCGCGTGGGCGGGCTGTGACAACGTCGCGCCGCTTGCCGGGCAGACCGTCACCTGCAGTGCGGCAGCCCCCAACCCGCAGACCGTACCCGTCAGCGCCAACGGTGAGGTCGGCATCACCCTCAACGTTGCCAGTGGCGCACAGCTGCAGCAGAGCGGTGGCGGCAGCGCCGTCAGCCTGGTCGGCGCAGGCGGTCACCAGCTCGGCAACCAGGGCGCAATCACCTCGATGGGCGGCATCGCCGTGCAGCTGGGTGGCGGCAGCCGCGTCGACAACCTCGGCAGCATCAGCACCGGCAACAACACGGCGCTACAGTTCGTTGGTGCCGGCGACAGCGTGCTGGTCAACCGCGGCACCATCAGCGGGCGCACCGGCGTGCAGTTCGATGCCGGCAACGATCGCCTGGAGATGCTGGACGGCAGCATCAGCGGCGGCGTGCTGCAGGGCGATGGCAACGACGTGCTGCTGATCAGTGGCGGCACGCTCGACAGCGTCGACCAGGGCAACGGCGATGACCAGATGACGGTCAGCGGCGGCACCATCACCGGCCTGGTGACGCAGGGCAGCGGCCCCGATGATTTCGTCATGACCGGCGGCACCATCGGCGCGCTGCAGCAGGGCGACAACATCGACACCTTCCGCATGAGCGGCGGCCGCATCATCGGTGCCTTCGAGGATGGCGACCAGGCGTGGATGACCGGCGGCCGCATCGGCCGGGTCAACATGAAGCTGGACAAGAACCTGTGGGACCAGTCCGGCGGCACGGTCGACGGCAACGTGGTCACCGGCTTCGACACCGATACCATCATCATCTCCGGCACTGCCTACATCGGCGGCAACATCAGCGTCAGCGGCGGCAATGACAGCGTGACCATCACCGATGGCACCGTGCGCGGGCAGGTGCTGCTGAGCACCGGCAACGACACCTTCAACTGGAATGGCGGTGGCATCGTCTACGGCGCCATTGATGGCGGGCCGGACAATGACGTGGCCAACCTCAGCAACCTCAACCAGGCCAACCTGGGTGCAGTGCCGCTGTTTGACGGTGGCAGCGGCAATGACCGGCTCAACTTCAACAACGTCAAAACCACCGGCGTGGCCCGCTTCCAGAACTGGGAGGCGATCAGCCTGGCCAGCAGCACCGAGCTGACCTTTGATGGCAACCTGGTGCTCGGCGACAGCGGGACGGGCACCGGCACGCTTACCCTGGACGACACCAGCACGCTCTACGCCGGCAACGGCGCGCATGCGCTGCGGCCGTTCGCTGCGGGCGCACTGGTCGATGTGATCAACGCCGGGCGCATCGATCTCACCGGCACTGGCGCAGGCGATGTCTTCAGCATCCGCGGCAATTACCGTGGCGAGGGCGGCGGACTGTACCTGCGCGCAGTGCTGGCGGGGGATGGCTCGAGCAGCGACCGCCTCGTCATTGATGGCGGCACGGCCAGCGGCACGACCGGCATCGGCATCCTCAACGCCGGCGGCGGTGGCGCGGCGACGTTGGCCGACGGCATCCTGGTAGTGCAGGCCTTGAATGGCGGTACCACCGCGGCGAATGCGTTCTCGCTGTTCGCACCGGTATCGGCCGGTGCCTATGAGTACTTCCTGTTCAAGGGCGGCGTCAGCGCCGGCACCGGCGAGAACTGGTACCTGCGTTCGACCCTGGTCGCAGGCCCGACGCCGGCACCGAATGGCAGCGTCAACGCCATGCCGCCGCCGCCCAGCCCCGACGTCGCACCGCCGCCGCCGATCACGCCGGCACCGCCACCGCCGCCGGAGGATCCGATGGATCCCGATCTGACCGCTGGCGAGACCGCACCGCCACCGCCACCGCCGGAGCCCGCACCCGTGGCACCGCCCAGCGACCCGGCCGTACCCGATGTGCCGGTGGCCGGCAGCAGCCTGCCCGGTGCAGGCTCGACCCCGCCCAGCCCGGGTGCACGACCGGCGCAGGGCGACGTGGTGCCGCTGTATCGCCTGGAAACCGCTGCCTACGCGGTGGTGCCGCCGCTGCTGCGCGAGACGTCGCTGGCCAGCCTCGGTACCTTCCACGAGCGTCAGGGCGAACAGCGCCTGCTCTACAGCAACGGCGCCTTCCGCACCGCCTGGGGGCGACTGGTGGGGCAGAGCAGCAAGATCCATTGGAAGGGAGATGCACAGCCTGGCTTCGATGGCGATGTGATGGGCGTGCAGGCCGGTCTGGATGTGTGGGCGGCCGCCGCTGATGACCATCGCAACCAGGTGGGCGTGTTCGTCGGCCGCACCCGCGCGCGGGGCAGGACCACCGGCCTGGCGCTGGGCTGGGAGAACGTGCAGGTCGGCCAGAGCCGCCTGGACGAAAAACATGTGGGCCTGTACTGGACGTTGACCGGCAGCGAGGGCGGTTACCTCGACGCGGTGGCCATGCAGAGCCGCTACGACGGCCGTGTGCGTTCCTCGCGCGGGCTCGGCATCGACGTGAAGGGTGATGGCACCACGCTGTCGCTGGAAGCGGGCAAGCCGCTGCTGCAGTTCGGGCAGTCCTCGTGGTGGCTGGAACCGCAGGTACAGGTGATCTGGCAGCGCAGTTCGCTGGATGACCGGCGCGACGTGGTGTCTGCGGTGCGCTTTGACAGTGACAACGCCTGGACCGGCCGCGTCGGCCTGCGCCTGGCCGGCGATTACCAGCTGGCCGACAACGGCTGGCAGCCGTACTTCAAGGTGAACTACTGGCACGGTCGCGCGGGCGAGGACCGCATCCAGTTCGACAGTGACACGATCCTCAATTCGCAGCGCTCACGCGCGCTGGAGGCGGGCGTAGGCGTGGTCGCGCGCTTCAACCGCAGCATCAGCGCGTACGCCGTGGCCGACTACACGCGTGAGCTGGGCGGTGACCGCAACGATAAGCGCCGGATCATCGAAGGCAACATCGGCCTGCGCGCGGACTGGTAGCGCCGGGCCATGCCCGGCGAGGTGGCCCACCGACGTGACGATCCTTCGCTTGCCGACGCCAATACACCGCGCCAGACGCAGGCGCGTATGCTGCCTGCATCACCCCGACGAAGGAACGTCGAATGCATGTCGATCTACGCATCACAGCGGCGGCACTTTTCTGTGCCATGGCCTTGGCGGCCCCCGCTGTGGCCATCGAACTGCCTACCGCACAGGCACGCATCGAGCTGCTGGACACGCTGGAACGCGAGGCGCTGTACCGCGACCGTGTGGACTGGCCAGAGATGCGTGCGCGCTTGAGCGCCGCACAGGGCAACCCGGAAAAGATCCGCGACGTGCTGAAGGAAGCCATCGGCCGCAGCTCCGGAGGGCACGGTGCCTGGCTCAGCGTGGAGCGGATGCGCTCGGAGGGCAAGCGGCTGGGGCGCGCCAATGCTGGGGTTGCGGCTGGTGCATCCGAAGGTGCTGCAGCTGCCGATGCACCGGCGCTGGACCCGCGCATCGGCCAGGTGGACATCGGCGGCTTCTCCTCCGTTCCCGGCCCGGCTGCGAAACAGCAGATGCAGGAGCGCGCAGCACGCTGGCAGGCGATCATCCGCGACCAGGACACTGGCAAGCACTGCGGTTGGATCGTGGACCTGCGCGGCAACACCGGTGGCAACATGTGGCCCATGCTGCTCGGCATGGCGCCGTTGCTGCGGATCACGAAGGACGGCGAGGAAACGGTCGGCTCCTTCGCTACCGCCGAGGGTCCATCGCCCTGGCAGTTGACCCCTTCCGGCGTGCGCCTGGGCACGCGCGTGGTGGTCGATCTCGGCGCGCCCGGCTACCGCCTGAAGCACGTGGGCGCACCGGTGGCGGTGCTGACCGGACCGCGCACTGCCAGCGCTGGCGAGGCGACGGTATTGGCCCTGCGTGGGCGGCCGCAGACACGCAGTTTCGGTGAGCCGACGGCGGGCGTGTCCACCGCCAACGTGGTGCGTCCGCTGGTTGATGGCAGTTCACTCGTGCTGACCACCAGCGTGATGCAGGACCGCACCGGCAAGGGTGATGGGCTGAAGATCGCGCCGGACCAGCGCACTCACAGCGACACGGCCACTGTAGCGGCCGCCCAGGCCTGGCTGCTGGCCCAGCCGGCGTGCGCTGGGCGCTGATGCCGTTCGTCGCTATGCTGCGGCGCTGGACACTGACAAGGATGCGTCAATGAACTCTCGCCTTCCCGCGCGCGCGATCCTGGCCGCAGCATTGCTGGCGGCCTGTGGCAGCCCGGCATCGGCAGCTCCCGCTTCGGCCGTGGAGCTGCCGTCTGCCGAAGCGCTCGAACAGATGCTGCATCTGCTGGAAACCCAGTCGCTGTATCGCGATCGCGTCGACTGGCGTGATGCGCGCGCGCAGCTGGCCGCAGCAGGCGATGATCGTGCACGGCAGCGCCGCGTGCTGGATGAGGCGGCCACGCGCAGCAGCGGTGGACATGGTCGGTGGATATCGCCCAGCCAGCAGCGCGAACGCTCCGGTCGCGCCCAGCATCTGAATGCCGGGCAGGGCGCTGCGTTGGCGGAGTCCCCGAAAGTCGATGCCCGCATTGGCGTGCTGAAGGTCGGCCCCTTCGTGGAGGATCTGCAACGCAGCGAACAGCAGCGCTACGACGCGCGCAAGGCCTACGCGTTGGCGCTGCAGCAGCGCATCGTCGATCTGGACGACGGCACGCGCTGCGCCTGGGTGGTCGACGTGAGCAGCAATGGCGGCGGCAACATGTGGCCCATGCTGCTCGGGCTGTTGCCGTTGCTGCAGGGGACTCCAGACGCACAGGGGTCACTGATCGGCGCCTTTCGCAGTGCCGATGGCCTGCAGTGGTGGCGACAAGGGGAAGGTGAGGTGAGGCAGGACGGCACGCAGGGGCTGCGCTCACGACAGGCCGCCTATCACCTGCGTGCGGGTAGGGCACCGGTCGCGGTGCTGATGGGGGTGCGCACCGCGAGTTCGGGTGAAGCCGTCGCGTTGGCATTCCGCGGGCAGGCGGGCAGCCGCAGTTTCGGCCAACCCAGCGCAGGTTTCTCAACCGGTAATCGGCCCGTGACACTGGTGGATGGCACCACCCTGCTGTTGACCCACAACGTCATGGCTGACCGCAACGGGCGGGGCGACGGTGCCAGGTTGCAGCCGGACGAGGCCACCGCCAGTGGGCCGGGCACTCTGGCCGCCGCCCAGGCCTGGCTGCTGGCCCAGCCTGCCTGCACGGGCGGCTGACCGGTGATGCTGATGATCGGCCAGCAGGAGCGAGTGGTGGTGGTTGGCCCGACCGAGGCCCATCACTGCCTGCGCTGCGGGACCGAAACCGACTTCGCCCCGCAGCTGCGCTACCGCATGGCGCGCATCGACCTGCTGTTCGGCTTCGTCTACCAGCGCCGTTACGAGCTGGCCTGCACCGGCTGCGAGCATGGCTGGGTGTTGGACACCGACACCATGGACCAGCAGCTGGGCGGGGTGCCGATCCCGTTCCGGCACCGCTTTGGCCTGCCGCTGATGCTGGTGGTGGTGGCCGGGCTGGCGGTGGCGGGGTGGATGTGGCGGCAAGGGCATCTGGGCTGAGGCCGCCGCCTGCTAAAGTGACACCCTGCAATCACGTACCGGAACCGACCATGGATCACGACACGCCGTTCGAACCCCTCAACGACCTGGAGGTCCGCCTGCTGCAGGCACAGGACGGTACGCTGACTGCCTCGCAGTTCCTCGATGGCCTGCTGACCGCGCCGGTGTTCGTGCTGCTGGACAAGGCCATCGGCGAGGATGGCGCCTGGGACGAGAGCATTTCGCCGCTGGTGCTGACCAGCGAGGGCGGCGAGCCGATGTTTGCGGTGTTCACCGCGCCCGAGCGCGCCGGTCTCTGGCACGAGCAGCTGCCGCAGTTCGCCCATGCCATGCCGATTGCCGTGCACGCGCTGCTGGCGGGCATCGGCGAGGGCGTCGGCCTGGTGCTGAACCCGGGCCTGGACGTGGGCATGGAGATGATTCCCGACGCGGTTGCCCAGCTGAAGGATCGCGCCGCTGCGATCACCCGCGGCATGGCGCACTGATTCCAGCGGTTCTGGGGTTGCCGGCCAGCGGCCGGCACTACCTTCGACAGTCCGCGTGTGGCCGGTACGACGCTTGAGAATCAGCGTGCGGCCGCAATCGCCTTCACCCGCGCCCGTGCCAGCGCCTCGCCAACAGCGGGGCCCTTCAGATGGGTCAGGTCCAGATCCCGCGCCTGTACCGACAGGGCCGCCTGGTGCAGGCGCTTGAGCGTTTCCCCCTGAGGGTAATCGCCTTCTTCAAAGCCCAGCCGGCCGCGCTTGTCGGCTTCGCAGCACAGGGCAATGCGGGCCACGCGCTCGGGGCGGCGCAGGGCATCGCACCGGCCCAGCAGGTCCAGCACGGTGGCATCACGCAGCTCGTCGATGCGGTGCACGTTCAAGTGCTCGCGGCAGACCGCTTCGGCCAGCTGCTGGTGCTCGGTGGGAATCTTCAGGCGCGCACACAGCTCCTTGAGCGGCTTCAGGCCACGCTGCTCGTGCATGATGTGGCGCGGCCATTCGTCCGGCGGCGTCAGGCCCTTGCCAAGGTCGTGGGTGAGCGCGGCGAAGCCGACCAGGTCATCGCCCGGTGCCAGCCGGGCGGCCATGTCGCTGACCATCTCCTGATGAATGCCGGTATCCACTTCCGGGTGGAATTCGGCGCGCTGCGGCACGCCATACAACGCTTCCAGTTCCGGCAGGATCGGGCCCAGCGCATGCGCGTCATGCAGGGTGCGCAGGAAGGCCGATGGCCGTTCGCAGACCAGCGCCTTGCGCAGTTCCTGCCACACGCGTTCGGGCACCAGTGCGTCCAGCTCGCCACTGGCGGCGACCTCGCGCATCAGCGCCATGGTTTCCTCGGCGACGGTGAAGCCCAGCGGTGCGAAGCGGGCCATGAAGCGCGCTGCACGCAGCACGCGCAGCGGGTCTTCAACGAAGGCGGGGCCAACGTGGCGCAGCACGCGCTGCTGGATGTCGCGCGCGCCGCCGTAAGGATCGACCAGGGTGCCATCGGCCTCATCGCAGGCGATGGCGTTGATGGTGAAATCGCGGCGCTGCAGGTCTTCTTCCAGGGTGACCCCCGGATCGGCATCGACCACGAAGCCGCGGTAGCCGCGGCCGGATTTGCGCTCGGTGCGTGCCAGCGCGTATTCCTCACCGGTCTTCGGGTGCAGGAATACCGGGAAATCGCGGCCCACGGCGGTGTAGCCCTGCGCTTCCATCTGCGCGGGGGTGGCACCGACCACCACCCAGTCACGGTCGCCGGCAGGGCGCTGCAGCAGGCGGTCGCGTACGGCGCCGCCGACAAGATAGATCTTCATGCTGGTGATGATCGCACGGGCGTGTGCCGCCGCGCTGCGTGCTCGCCGGGCATGGCCCGGCGCTACCGGATCGGAAGGCTCGCCCCCGCGTCGATCAATCCCCGCCCTGGTCGGCGTCCGCCGCACAGGTGAACGCCTTGCGCTTGTCCACCAGGCGGCCCATCAGGCGGTCGCTCAGCGGCAGCGCATTGCCGTTGAGGCGCCAGTCGTAGATCACGCTGAAGGCCAGCACGCGGGCGACATACTCGCGCGTTTCCTTGTAGCTGATCGTCTCGATCCACAGGTCCGGGTCGAAGCCCGGGCGCTGGCTCTGCCAGCGTGCGGTCGGGGTCGGGCCGGCGTTGTAGGCGGCGATGGTGACGTAGGGCAGGCCGTCGTACTTGTTCATCAGCTGGCGCAGGTAGGCGGTGCCGATGGCGATATTGGTGTCCGGGTCGTACAGGCTGTCGGCGCCGCCGTAGGCCGTCAGGCCGATGTTCTTCGCCACGCCCGCGCCGGTCGCCGGCAGCACCTGCATCAGGCCCATGGCGTTGGCAGGTGAGCGCGCGCGCGGGGTGAAGGTACTTTCGGCGCGGATTTCCGCGGCCACCCAGGCCGGGTCGATGGCGTTGCGCGAGGATTCGCGGCGGATGGTGCTGTCGTGGTGCAGCGGGAAGCGCAGGTCGTACAGGCGCTGTTCCTGCGGCTGCTTGCCGAGTGCGAACACGGCGCGGTCGAACCAGCCGTTGTCCTGCGCTACGCGCACCGCCAGGCGGCGCTGGGTGTCATCGAAACGGGACAGCGCGCTGTTCCACTCGGCCACGGCCCAGCCGTTGCGATCGATCTGGTACAGCGCCATCGCGCGCTGGATGGCCGGATCGCGGGCGACGGCGGCCTGCGCCTGCGCACTGTCGTTGGGCTTCCACGGGCACAGCGTGTAGCTCTGCTGCAGTTTGTCGGCGGCCAGGAAGCCGTGGAAGGTCGGCGCACGCGCGGCGCTGCGGAACAGCGGCTGGGCCTGCTGCGCCTGCCCGGTCTTTTCCAGCATGCGGCCTTCGAAATAGGCCCAGCGCGAATCGTTGCGCTGCTTGCTGCCCATCTTGCGGATGGCGGTCAGCGCGGCCGCCCAGTCACCGCGCGACATCGCCTCGCGCACGCGCCATTCGTGCAGGCGCTCGTCGTAGGCCGATTCGGGCACGGCGTTGAGCCGGCGCGCGGAGTCGGGCAGGTAGGAGGCCACCGTCCACAGCGCGATCTGGTAACGCACCTGGGCCTGCTGGTCGGCACTCAGGCCCAGTGCCTGCGCGTACTGCGGCAGCTGCTGTTCGGTGGCACCGGGGTCGGCCTTGGCCAGCTTTTCCAGGCCGTCGGTGGCGATGCGGCGGCTGCGCTCGTTGCGCGGCCAGTTCAGCGCGCTGGCGTTGGGCTTGTCGACGAAGGCGGCGTAGGTGTTGGCCATAGCCAGGTCGGCCGCGGGCAGGCCGCGCGCGGCGCTGCGCATCACTGCCGGCTGCTGTGCATCGGCGGCGGCGTCGATGCGTTCCCAGCGCAGTGCATCGCTCATGCCGCCCTGCGCCTGCAGCACGGCAAACACCGCGTCACAGGCATCGGGCAGCGACTTGCCATTCTTGCGCCACAGGTCCTGTGCCTCGCTGATCCACTGCGGGTCGACCTTGCCGGTGGCCTGGCGCGCCGTCAGCTGGGCGCAGCGCAGGCCGAGGTTGTCGGTGGGTGCCCAGTTGGCCAGCAGGGTGGTCCAGTCCTGGCGGCGGGCCACCGAGGGCAGCCAGACGCTGCGGAAACTGTTGGCCACGGCCTGGCCGTCATAACGCTTGAGAAAGGCCTGGGCCTGGCCGGTATCGACCGTGTCGATGTTGCGGCGAAGCTGGGCGAACTCGACCCAGCCATAGGCCGGGTGGCGGCTTAGCGTGGCGGCCTGGCGCGGATCGAGCTGGCCGCGTTCGGCCGCATCGATGGCGGCCTTGAGCTGGCCGCTCTGGGCGTCGAGTGACTGGGCGCTGGCGCAGCCGATCAGCAGCGATGCGGACAGCGGGAGCAGGGACAGGGCGGTCGAAGAGCGTCGGGTCATGGGCCCAGCATAGCGGGCGCTGGCTGAATTCAGTTTCGCATCGCGTGCACGGATCGCACCGGGCAACGGCAGCTGAATGCTCCACACGCAGACACTGCCGCGCGCGGTCATCGGCGACGTACTGTCGGCTTGGGCGAACGGCCCGGGTGCAAGGAGTGGCACATGGCGTTCAGTAGCGCAGGAAGAAGCGGCCCCTTGGCGGAGATCAATGTCACGCCGCTGGTGGATGTGATGCTGGTGTTGTTGATCATCTTCATCGTGACCGCGCCGATGCTGTCGCGGCCCATCGCGGTGCAGCTGCCACAGGCGACCGACCGGGTGGTCGACCGTCCGGATCCACCAGCGCCGATCGAGCTGCGCCTGGATGCGTCCAGCCAGCTGAGCTGGAACGGCCAGCCGATGGCCATCAACGATCTGCAGGCGCGCCTGCGCACCCAGGCCAGCGAGCACGCCGGCAATCTGCCGGAGCTGCGCATCGCCACCGATCCGTCTGCCGAATACGAAGGCATGGCGAAGATCCTCGCGGCCGCCGAGGCCACGGGAATGGAGCGGATCGCCTTCGTGCGATGACGCGATGTGGCGCTCTCAGGGCAGTACTCCCTGAGAGCGCGGACAGATCGGGTGAGGTCAGTATTGCTGGCAGTAGACCGTGTGGCCATCCCAATTGCAGGACATGCGGCTGCTAGATCCACGTTGGACGGGTACGCCGTACATCTGCGCAGAGCGGACCCATTTATCAAGGTCGCCTTCGCGGCCAAAGTAGTACTGGCCAGCGTAAGAAGGAGCTGTCGCAGGATCTGCGATAGTCTCATCGGGCACCTTGTTTCCGGTGCTGTCACGACTCTCTCCCTTCTGGTATTTGGCTTCTGACACGTTGTCAGGTGTGATTCTATAGAGGGTCTTCGAACCATCTCGCCAGGTAATAATCACATTGACCGCGCCGCCGCCCTTGATGCTGGCCCAGCTAAGCGCAAATTGTTGTATGGAAAGCGCGAAGCTGTTCCAGGCGACGCTGCTGGTGTTGGCTCCTGCAATTTCCAAGGCCAGATACTGGCCCAGTCGCGTTCTCATGGTTGCGGAGTTGACGATCTCAAAGGCGTCTGAGGATTTGTAAGCATCGGGAAATCGCATCCCGTTTGAATTTCCTGGGTTGTCGGGATGCATGGGGACGACGGCGCCACCGCCTGCTTTAGGAAAGGCTTGGTCGGGTTGGCCATTGGTGCTTGACACACTCTCTACGATTCGTAGAAACGCCATTTGGATCTGACTGGGAACCGGTGTGGAGACGGCGCGCCATTTTCTCAGTTCACGATCGTACTCGACATTGAAGGCGGTGAGCTGCGCTTTTTCGAAGTCAATTATTACTGTGAGCCCGGACCCCGACTGCAGCGCAACGGATTTTGGGGATGCGCAGTTGTTGCATTCTATGAGTCCGCCTGCTTTTGCTTCGTTCGCGAACGAGAGGATTGCCAAGGCGATGATTGCAGCCTGCAGTGCGGCATTAATCGCTTTCACGATACGACCTCGCATGACGCTTAGGAGGTTTGAGTCTCTGCCTGGATCCCGCTCAAATTCGCTTTGGACTACATATTTCAAATAATTCCTAGATCTCCATCTGGGACAAGCATGATTCATTCATCAGATTGGCGTGAAAGGGTGCCGCAGGTCACGCCAATCTTTTTACAGCTTGTTTACAAAGGAGACGCTGCCGCCACGCAGGGGGGAGCGCGGCAGCCCATGTCCCGACATTCCTTTGGAGAGAGAGCGAATGAATCACCTGCATTACCGCCCCTTGGCGGTCGCTGTCGCGCTGTGCGTGACGGCCCTGGCACCGCTGGGGGCAATGGCCCAGACGGCCACCACCCTGGATGCCGTTGAAGTCACCGGTACGCGTATCAAGCGTGCTGAAGTGGAAGGCCAGGTGCCGATCCAGACGCTCAGCCGGGGCGACATCGAGCGCACCGGCCTGAGCTCGATCGGCGAAGTGCTGCAGCAGCTCACCGGTTCGGGTTCGGCGTTGAATGCCAAGTTCAATTCGTCCGGCAATTTCGGCTTCCCGCCGGATGGCAGTGGTGTCGGCGCCGGTTCGGCACAGGTCGACCTGCGCCACCTGGGCGCCAAGCGCGTGCTGGTGCTGGTCGATGGCATCCGCTGGGTCAATGAATCCTCGGCGTCGGGCGTGGGCGCGGCCACCGACCTCAACACCATTCCGCTGGCGATTGTCGAACGCATCGAAGTGCTGGAAGACGGTGCCTCGTCGCTGTACGGCTCGGATGCGATCGCCGGCGTGGTCAACATCATCACCCGCCGCGATTTCGATGGCGGGCAGGTCACCCTGAACTACGGCGAGTACAGCAAGGGCGACGGCACGCAGAAGGGCGTGGACCTGGCCTGGGGCACCAGCGGCGAGCGCTACAGCCTGTTCCTCGGCGCGAGCTGGACCAGGCAGGATGCGGTGTATGCGCGCGACCGCGAACAGTCGCGCTTCCCGATTCCCGGCACCGGCCTGGCCTTCGGCAGCGGTGGCATTCCGCAGGGACGCTTCGCCTTCGTCGATCCCAACACTGGCGCCGAGCAGGACATCGTGCCCAATACCGGCGTGAGCAACCCGCGCTATGACGGCAGTGCCGGCTGCAACCGCAGCGACGACTACCACTGCTTCACCAGCGCCGACCGCTTCAACTTCGCCGAATACAACATGGTGCTGACCCCGTCCGAGCGCAAAGGCGTGTTCGGCCAGTTCCGCTTCGACATCACCGACGACGTCCAGTGGTACGTGAAGGCGCTGGGCAACCGCCGCGAATCGACCAATCAGGCCGGCCCCGAACCGCTGTTCTTCGGGCCTGACGGTGCCACCGGCAATCCGCTTGCCGACAACATCGTGGTGTCGGCGCTGAACCCGTACAACCCGTTCGGCTTCGACCTGGTGTCCGGCGACAACATGAGCCTGATCGGCCGCCGCCCGGTGGAAGGCGGCGCGCGCGTGTTCGAGCAGGAGGTCAACACCACGTACTTCGCCACCGGCCTGGTGGGCAGCTTCCAGGCGGCGAACCGCAGCTGGTACTGGGACGTCAACGGCATGTACAGCAAGAACAAGGCCGAGCAGACGAACTACGGCAGCTACAACATCTACAACGTGAACCTGGCGCTGGGCGATCCGGCGCTGTGCGCGGCCACGCCGGGCTGCGTGCCGCTGAACATCTTCGGTGGCGTCGGCTCGATCACCCCGGACATGCTGCGCTGGATCCAGCCGGTGGTGCGCGACCGCAGCCAGAACGAGCTGAGCCTGGTCACCGCCAACCTGTCCAGCGATCTGTTCACCCTGCCGGCCGGCCCGGTGTCCTTCGCCACCGGCCTGGAACACCGGCGCTATGAAGGCTGGTACCAGCCCGACCCGCTGACGGTGATCGGCCACTACAACGGCGTGCCTTCGCAGCCGACGTCCGGTTCCTACGACGTCAACGAGGCCTACCTGGAGCTGAGCGTTCCGATCTTCGCCGACTCGTCGCTGGGCAAGAAGCTGGACCTGAGCCTGGCCGGACGCTATTCGGATTACTCGACCTTCGGTGGCGAGTTCACCCCCAAGTACGGCCTGCGCTGGCAGGTGACCGATGACTTCGTGCTGCGAACCACCTATGCCGAGGGCTTCCGTGCACCGTCCATCGGCGAGCTGTACGGCTCGGCCGCGCGTGCCGACCTGCAGCTGTTCGATCCCTGCTCGGTGGGCCTGGGCGGTACTGCGCCGCGTGGCAATCCTGCCAACTGCGCCGCGCTGGGCGTGCCGACCGGCTTCCAACAGGCGAACTCGCAGATCTCGGTGACCACCGGGGGCAACCACGAGCTGGAGCCGGAGCGTTCGCGCAGCTTCAGTGCCGGCTTCGTGTGGAGCCCGTGGTTCGGCAACAACGCCACCTGGTCCGAACGCTTCGACGTAGAGGTGACCTTCTACCGCCACAACATCGACGGCGCGATCCAGGCGATCAATGCACAGACCCAGCTGGACCTGTGCGTGGACACGCTGGACCCGGTCTACTGCGATGGCATCACCCGCGCCAGCACCGGTGCGGTCAACAGCTTCAACAACCGCCTGACCAACCTGGGTTCGATCAAGACCGATGGCTGGGACGTGGACATGTTCTGGACGCTGCCGCAGAGCGACATCGGCCAGTTCAAGCTGGGCTGGAAGAACACCTTCGTCGGCCGCTACGAGGCCACCGGTGCGGCCGGCCAGCGGCAGCCGCAGAAGCCGGGCGTGGAAGTGGCCGACAGCTCGATTCCGGAGTGGACCAGCAACGCCAGCATCGGCTGGACGCTGGACAACTGGAGCGCCAACTGGACGGTGCGCCACATTTCCGAGCTGACCGAGGACTGCGGTGATGCAGTGGCCTTCCCGGTGTGCAGCAACCAGGCCGCCGGCACCAACAAGTTGGCCGCCACCACCTACCACGACCTGCAGGTGGGCTACAAAATCGACTGGATGAAGGGGCTGCAGCTGACCGCGGGCCTGAACAACGTGTTCGACAAGGATCCGCCGATCTGCCTGTCGTGCTCGTTGAACGGCTACGACGCCTCGACCTACGACATCCCGCGTGGCCGCTACTGGTACATGCGCGCGGACCTGCGGTTCTAGGTTGACCGGCAGGTGCCAGGGAACGGCACCTGCTTTTCACCGGTAGCGCCGGGCCATGCCCGGCGGCTTTTCGCGGTCATGTAGAGCCGAGCCATGCTCGGCTGCTTCATGCCTTTGTAGAGCCGAGCCCATGCTCGGCTGCTCTTTGCGAAAGCCAGTCGAGCATGGCTCGACTCTACAACGACCCACGGCGCCGGGGGCTGCCCGGCGCCGTCTGCATCAGAACGACCAGGTGAAGGTCAGCGAGCCATTGCGGCCGTCGCCGAACGCACCGTAGCCGTTGATCTGCGAGTAGTACTTCTTGTCCAGCAGGTTGTTGAGGTTGGCCTGCACGCTGAACTCCGGCGAGATGCGGTAGCGCACGAAGGCGCTGACCAGCGCGTAGCCGTCCTGTTCGATGCGGCCGTACGCCGGCACCGCGTAGTAGATGCGGTTCTGCCAGTTGGCACCACCGCCGACGGTCAGGTCCTGCAACGACTGCGGGGTGTAGCTGGTGAACAGCTTCAGCGTGGTCTGCGGCAGGTTGGTGTTGATGTCCGCATCGTTGATGTCCTTGGCCACGTAGCGCGAGGCGCCGAAGGTGGCATTCCAGCCCGGTGCCAGTTCGCCGTTCAGCTCGAACTCGAAGCCGCGGCTGACCGTGCCGCGTGCGGCGATGTAGGCGGTTTCGCCGCCGGTTCCGCCGATCCCCGGTTCACCGGTCGACTGGCCGACGTTGTCCTGCTCGATGCGGAACACGGCCACCGAGGCATTCAGGCGGTTGTCGAACCACGCGCCCTTGACGCCCACTTCGTAGCTCTTGCCGTCGACCGGATCGAGGTAGCTGCCGTTGCGGTCCTTCAGCATCTGCGGCTGGAAGATCTCGGTGTACGAGGCGTAGGTCGAGTAGGTGTCATTGATGTCGAACACCAGGCCGGCATACGGCGTGGTCACCTTGTGCGAACGATCGGCGCCTTCGCCTTCACTCTTCCAGTCGGTGTAGCGCGCACCGATGATCAGCTTCAGCGGATCAGCCAGCGACAGGCGCGTGGCTGCATAGCCGGCCTTCTGGGTGATGGTGCCTTCGCTGGCCAGGCTCAGCGGGTTCCAGTTCGGTTCGCTGATGTTGCCGTTCCAGTTCAGGTAGCTGGAGAAGGGGTCCCACGCGAGGCCGGCACCACCGACCTGGTAGTCGCCGTAGTTGGCGTAGTCGCGCTTGTTGTAGCTCAGGCCTGCCATGAACTGGTGTTCGCGGCCGAACAGCTGGAACGGACCGTCGACGAAGCCATCGATCGCGTCGACCTTGCGCTCGGTGTTGTAGAAGCCGGCCGACGGCGAGATGCCGGCACCGGTGTTCTTGTCGAAGTACGAGGCGCCGGTGACCCAGTCGTTGTAGGCCGGGTAGAACAGCTTGTCGTCAGCCTTGGTCTCGTCATGCGTGGCGCCGATCTTGAACTTCCAGCCGTTGGCGAAGCCGTGCTCCAGGGTGGCGAAGGCGCGCTTGCTGGTGGTGTCCCAGTAGGTCCAGTTCGGGCTGGCGTTGAACGACTCGTCGTAGCCGGTGCTGGTGCCATCGGAGAACAGCATCGGGAAGCCGCCCCAGGTCGCGCCGTTGGCGCGCTTCTGCTGGTAGTCGTAGCCCACGCTCAGCTGCGTATCGGGGGTCAGGTCGGCATCGATGACCATGTAGCCCAGCGTCTTGTGCTGGTTGTAGCGGTCCATCTGCGCATCGGTGTCCAGGTAGCTGCCGATGACGCGACCACGCACGGTGCCGCTGGCATTCAGCGCGCTGCCCACGTCCACGGTGGTGCGGGTGCGGCCCCAGCTGCCGACGTTGACCGAGACGCTGCCGGCCAGTTCGGCGCTGTCGGCGTGCTTGCGGATCAGGTTCACCGAAGCGGACGGGTTGCCGGCGCCGCTGAGCAGGCCGGTGGCACCGCGCACCACTTCCACGCGGTCGTACAGGGCCAGGTCCAGGCCGGAGTCACCGTAGCTCCAGTTCTGCACCATCTGCGTCGGCAGGCCATCGAACTGGTAGCTGTCGATGTAGAAACCGCGCGCGTAGAACTCGGTGCGCTCGGTGTCGGACTGGGTGCTGCTCACGCCGGTGGTGTTGCCCAGCACGTCGATGATGTCGTCGAGGTTCTGGTCCTCGATGCGCTGGTGGCTGATGATGCTGATCGACTGCGGGATCTCGCGCGGGGCCAGGTCGAAGCGGGTACCGGCGGAGGTCTTGCGCACCGAATAGCCTTCGGCGCGCTCACCCTTCACCACGACTTTGTCGAGGGTGGTAGGGTCGGCGGCGGTTTCGGCGAAGGCGACCGGCGCGGCGGCCAGGCACAGGGCGGAGAGCACCGCCGCGGACAGGCGATGCGGCAGGAGAGCAGGGGTCGAGCGGATCATGTGGGTTCCTGGACGGGCACGTGCGTGCGTCCGACCGGCTTCCCGGATGGTCTGGCGCCGCGGCTGGTGGGGGTCTCACGCCGCTGGCGGGGCCCTGCGCTGCAGGACGGTGGCTGGGCAATGCGAGGAGGGCGAACCGTCCTGGCTGCCCGGAAAACGCAAATATGGTAATGCGAATTGTTTCTATTTACAAATGACGCCGGGGCGTGCCGGTCCCTTCGCCGCCTCAGCCGTCCAGCGGGGTGCGCTCGGCCTGGATCTTCATGCGCGGCAACTGGCCCTCGATGCCATCGGCGTACTCGACGGTGACCATCACGTCTTCATCGATCATGGGTGCGCCGTACACCTCCACCTTGCCGGTCATGTACACCGGGGTGCTGCGCAGACGCCCGGCATGGATGGCCGTTGGATCCAGGCAGGCCAGCGTGTGGCGAATATTGGCCGAGGCGAATTCGGTCGAGGTGTTGGGGATCAGCCAGTGGCAGAACTGCTTGCCTGCGTCGCTGCCATCATCCTCGCAGCGCTTGCTCCAGCGGCTCCAGTCGGTCACCAGTTCAATCGATCGCGGGGCATCGACCTGTGCGGTGTTGGCGTAGGCCGCCAGTTGTCTGCACCACGGGTCGCGCTGTGCCTGCAGGGTGCTGCAGCCGGTGGCCAGGATCACGGTAGCGATCAACAGCGGGGTGGCGCGAAGCTGGGTCACCGGCGTGCTCTCCCTGTCACTGCGGTTGATGATGCGGCGGGCCCGTCGTGGTGTCGAGCCGCGGCGTCACTGCGATCACCGCAGCAGCGGCAACGGGTCGCGGGCGCCGTCCTTGCCGTAGATGCCCCAGTGCAGGTGCGGCGGCGTGCCCTTGGCGTTGCCGCTGTCGCCGACGTGGCCCAGCAGCTGCCCGGCCTGGACCACCTGGCCTCGCGCCAGGCCCTCGGCCCAGTCTTCCAGGTGCGCGTAGTAGTAGCGCTCGCGGCCGGGCCCGATCACCCAGACCTGGCGCCCGCCGAGCCCGCGTTCGCCCACATCGGCGACGACGCCTGCGGTAGCGCTGCGCACGGGCGTGCCGCGCTTGCCGAAGATGTCGATGCCGGCATGCGTGCGGTCACTGCCGCGGGGGGCACCGAAGGTGTCGGCGATTTGCCGCGGGCGCACGCCGTCCACGGGCACGGGCAGCTCGGTGGCCGGTGGCATGCGTCCCAGCGCCCACAGCATCTTCGGTGCCGCCGCCCACGGGCTGTTCCACAGCGAGAGCACAGCGATGCCGGCGGCCAGCAGCAGGGCGCCGGACAGCAGCCAGCGGCGCAGGCGTCGGGCAGGGGAGGGCGGCGGGGTCATGGCAGCGGCACCGAGAAGCTGCGCTTCAACGTGCCCAGCGCCACCGAGGTGCGGAAGCGCTCGATGTTGTCATCGCCGCCGAACAGGCGCTCGGTGATCGCTTCGTACTCTTCCATCGACGCCGCCGAGAGCAGCAGCAGGAAATCGCCATCGCCGGTGATCGAATAGCACTGCTGCACGGCCGGATCGTCCTGCACGCGGCGGCGGAACGGGGCGACCTTTTCGCGCTGCTCGCTGACCACCCGCACCTCGACGATGATGGTCAGGGGTCGCCCGACCTTGGCCGCGTCGAGCACGGCCACGTTGGCGGCGATCACCCCGCTGTCCTGCAGGCGCTTGATGCGCCGCTGCACGGCGGGGGGGGACAGGTGCACGGCCTCGGCGATCTGCCGCTGCGGCAGGGCGTTGTCCTGCTGCAGCAGGTCGAGGATGGCGTGGTCGAAGCTGTCCAGCACGGGGGCGGTGGCCATGGCGAGCAGAAATTGCGCGGACGGGCCGTCAATTGAGCCAAGTGCTCGCCGCCAGCGCAATAGACTGTGCGCATGCAGACTTCCCGATTCGCGCCGATGTTGCCGGCGCTGGCGGTGCTCGGCTCGGTTACCGCGCTGGCCATCGGCACCTCCTACGCAAAACACCTGTTTCCGCTGGTCGGCGCGCAGGGCACCAGCGCCCTGCGCGTGGGCTTCTCGGCGCTGTTGCTGCTGCTGTTCTGGCGGCCGTGGCGCTGGAAGACCAGCCGCGTGGATGCGATGACCATCCTCCGCTACGGGCTGACCCTGGGCCTGATGAACCTGCTGTTCTACATGGCCATCCGCACCATTCCCTTCGGCATCGCCGTGGCCATCGAGTTCACCGGCCCGCTTACAGTGGCGATGCTGTCCTCGCGGCGGCCGATCGACTTCCTCTGGGTGGGCTGCGCGCTGGTCGGCCTGTTGCTGCTGCTGCCGCTGGGCGGCGGCCCGGCGCTGGACCCGGCCGGCGTGCTCTATGCGATGGGGGCGGCCGCGTGCTGGGGCCTGTACATCGTGTTCGGCAAGCGCGCCGGCCACCTGCATGCCGGCCACACGGTTTCACTGGGGCTGCTGGCGGCCTCGCTGGTGGTGGTGCCGGTGGGCGTGGCCCATGCCGGCATGGCGCTGCTGGAGCCGAAGATCCTGCTGGCGGGCCTGCTGGTGGCGCTGGTGTCCAGTGCGATCCCGATGTCGCTGGAGATGATGGCGCTCAAGCGCCTGCCGAAAGAGACCTTTGGCATCCTGATCAGCATGGAACCGGCGGTGGCCGCGCTGTGGGCGATGCTGCTGCTGCACGAGCACCTGGAGGGCGTGCAGTGGCTGGCGATCGGCTGCACGGTGGTGGCCTCGGTGGGCAGCACGATGACCGCACGGCGGCTGAGGACCCCGGTGGTGCAGGCCGGGTAGCGCCGGGCCATGCCCGGCGGAGAGCCGTGCGGACCAACGGTCCGCACCCACCAGAGCAGCAGGTCCGCACCTACCGGAACGGTGGGTCAGCGCAGGGCTTCGGCCGGTACGTCGATGGCCATGGCCAGGGCCAGGTGGTCGGAGAACGCGGCCGGTACGGCTTCCACGCTGCGGGTCTGCAGGCTGCTGCTGACCAGGATGTGGTCGATGGCCCGGTCCGGGCGCCAGCTGGGGAAGGTCGGCACCACGCAGCCCGGGGGCTGCAGCCGCGTCTTCTGGTACAGCACCTGCATTTCCGGGCGCTCGGCCAGGCAGTTGAAATCGCCCATCAGCACCGCGTTCGGGTGGTCGGACAGCAGCTCGGCGATGAAGCCGAGCTGGGACATCCGCGAACCCGCGCCCAGCGACAGGTGGGCCACGGCCACGGCCAGGCCGTCCTCGCCATCGCCGAACTTGGCCAGCAGCACGCCGCGCCCGCCGATGCGGCCGGGCAGGGCGTGGTCCTGTACTTCCACCGGTTCCAGCTTGCTCAGCAGCCCGTTGGCGCTGGACGCCACTCCGCCCATGCGCCGGTTCGGCTGGTGGCTCCAGTAATTGAAGCCGGCACGCTGGGCCAGGTAGTGGGTCTGGTTGGTGAAGCCCGACCGCAGGCTGCCCGGGTCGGCCTCCTGCAGGCCGACGATGTCATGGCCGCGCGCCAGGGTGGCGATCGCGTCCAGGCTGCTGCGCTTGCGTCCCGCCGGCAGCGCATGTGACCAGCTGCGGGTCACATAGTCGCTGTAGCGGCGGGTGCTTGAGCCGGCCTGGATGTTGGCCGTCAGCAAGCGCAGGGTCCGTGTGTGGGGGGAAGTCACGGCCGGTAATGCTTTCTCTTGGATCAGTGAGCCTGGGCCGCACCGCGTTCGCGGGCGATCAGGTGGTCGGCGATGCGCAGCATGTCCGGGAAGCTCTTGCCCTTCACCAGGTACTTGCCGTTGATGATGATCGACGGGGTGCCGCTGATCGCGCTGCGCTGGGCGAACTGCTTGGCCGAGTTGGTCTTGGCGTTCACCGCGAAGCTGCCCATGGTGGCGGCGAACTGCTTCGGATCCACGCCGTAACCGGCGTAGAACTTGGCGATGTCGTCGACCGAGTCGGCGCCGCGCTCACCCTTCAGGGTCTGCTGCGAGTGGATTGCGGCGTACAGCGCTTCGTGGGTCTTCTCCTGCACGCCCAAGGTCTGCGCGGCGTAGAAGGCACGGGCGTAGTTGTCCCAGGTGCCGCCGAACATGGCCGGCACGTAGACGAAGTTCACGTCGCTCGGCAGGCCGGCCTTCCACGGGCCGACCAGCGGCTGGAAGGCGGCACAGGCCGGGCAGACGTAGCCGAAGATCTCGACCACTTCGACCTTGCCGGCGGCCGGCTGGAACGGCTGGCCATTGCTGATCACCTGGTAGTCGCTGCCTTCCACCGGGGCCGGGCCGGTCAGCGCGGTGGTGGTCGGGGCCGGTGCGGCGGCCGGAGCGGCTTCGGTGGCGGCCGGGGCAGCGCCTTCGGTGGCGGCAGCCGGCTCGGCGGCGGGGGCCGCGGCAGGCTCGGTGGCAGCCGGGGTGGCGGCCGCTTCAGCCGGGGCGGTGGTGTTGGTGGTGCCGTCGTCGGCCCTGCAGGCCGCCAGGATCGGCAGCAGGGCTGCAAGTGCGAAAGCAGCGATACGGGTCTTCATTGAAACGTCTCCAGCATCTGGAAAGGTGGGGCCAGCGGCGGGCGCCGGCCAGGGGGAAATGATGACATGCGGCGGCGACAGCGCCGTGTCGATGGTCGGGATTGGTTCAGCGGCCGCGGGCGCGGGCTTCGGAGATCAGCTTGGACGCGATGCGCAGCTGGTCGTCGAAGCTGTTGCCACGCACCAGGTACTGGCCGTTGATGATGATGGCCGGGGTGCCCGGCACCTGGGTGCGCTGGGCGAAGGCACGGGCTTCGGCGACCTTCTTCTGCACCGCATCGCCACGCAGGGCCTGCTTGTAGCGGTCGGCGCTCACGCCATAGGCGGTATAGAAGGTGGCGAGCTCATCGGCCGAGACGTTCTGCATCGGCAGCGAGCCGTCCTCATGCAGGGCCTTGAACACGGCGGCGTGGCTGCGCTTGGCAACGCCCATTTCATCGGCCGCGTAATAGGCCAGGGCCCAGGCATCCCAGGCACCGCCGAAGGCGGCCGGGACCGGGGTGAAGCGCACGTCGGCCGGCAGCTTGGCGGCCCAGGCTTCCAGCTGCGGCTCGAAGTGAGCGCAGTGCGGGCAGGTGTAGCCGAACACTTCAACGACTTCGATCTTGCCGGCCAGCGGCTGGAACGGGCCGGACTTGGCGATGCGCTCGTAGTCTTTGCCTTCAACCAGCGGGGCATTGGCGGGGGTGGCGGCGCAGGCGGCCAGCGGCAGCATCACCAGCAGGGACAGCAGAAGGCGGGGAATCAACCTCATCGACACGCATCTCCATTGAAAATAACAACGCCGGCGCAGCCGCCGGCGTGAAGGAAACATACCGCAGCCGCGGGCCGCCGTGGCGACCCGGGCCGACCAGTGGTGGTCAGGGGGCGGCGGCCGGTTGCGTGGCGGTGGCCTCGGCGGCGATGTCATCGGCCTTGTTGTGCAGGCCCTGCAGGTAGCTGGAGAGCGCCTGGACTTCCTGCTCGCTCAGCTTCTGGGCGACGGCGGCCATGATCTGGAAGTGCGCCTTGTCGGTCTCGTTGGTCTGCCCGGCCTGGTATTCCTGCAGGCGGCGGGCGACGTAGCTGGCGTGCTGGCCGCCGATGTGCGGGTAGGCCGGGCCGGGGTTGCCGGCGCCGCTGGGGCCGTGGCAGGCCATGCAGGCGGGCAGGCCGCGCGTGGCGTCGCCACCGCGGTACAGCTGCTGGCCGATCTCGTAGAACTTCATGCCCTTGTAGGGGCCGTCGGCCACCGCGGTATCGTCGGCGATGCCGGCGGTGGCCTTCTGGGTGGCGAAGAACGCGCCGATATCGCGCATGTCCTGCGGGGTGAGGTTCTGCACGAAGGGCACCATCGCCACCGACGCGCCGGAACTGCGCTGGCCGTTGGCGATCAGGGCCATCTGCTGGGCCACGTAGCGTTCGCTCTGGCCGGCGATGGACGGGTACATCTCCACCGTGGAATTGCCGTCGGCCCCATGGCAGGCCGCGCAGGCCGAGGCCTTGGTCTGGCCGGCCTTGGCGTCGCCCCAGGTGGTCTTGCTGAAATCCACTTCCAGCGAGGCGGTGCGGATCGGCCCGTTGTCGGGCAGCGGGGTCAGCGTGGTCTGCGCGAACGCAGCGGCGGCAACGACGACGGCAGTGGCAAGAGCGGATACGGCAAGAACGCGAGCGTGGCGCATGCTAAAGCTCCGTATGGACCGGGCCGGGGCGTGGCCGCCGGCATCGCCCGGATTATCAACGCCGTTTCCGCGCACGGTCAACGCAGCAGTGCAGCATTTTCCCGGCCTGCGGCCCCCGGAACGGGCGCGCAGCGCCGCAACATGCGATCCTAGGCGCATGTCATTGCTCATCGAACGCGCCCGTTACCACCTCTCGGCCCACAACGTGCGGCAGCTGCCGCCCGATGAAGGGGCCGAAGTGGCCTTCGCCGGCCGCTCCAACGCCGGCAAGTCCAGCGCCCTCAACGCGCTGACCCGGCAGAACTCCCTGGCCCGCGTGTCCAAGACCCCCGGCCGCACCCAGCAGCTGGTGTTCTTCCAGATCACCCCGGAAGCGCACCTGGTCGACCTGCCCGGTTACGGCTACGCCAAGGTGCCGCTGGACCTGCAGGCGCACTGGCAGGCCTTCATCGACCGGTATTTCCGCACCCGCGAAGCGCTCAAGGGCCTGGTGGTGGTGATGGACATCCGCCACCCACTGAAGGACTACGACCGGCAGATGCTGTCCTATGCCGTGCAGCGTGGCATGCCCGCGCACGCGCTGCTGACCAAGGCCGACAAGCTCAGCCGCAGCCAGCAGATGCAGACCCTGCAGAAGGTCCGCAAGGAGCTGCATTCGGCCTATGGCGACAGCGTCAGCGTGCAGGTGTTCTCCGGTGAGGACCGCACCGGCGTGGACGAAGCCCGCGGCGTGATCGGCGGCTGGCTGGGGCTGGCGTAAGGCGTCTCCGCTGCGCTCGCCGGGCATGGCCCGGCGCTACCCGATGTTGCCGCGACCGGGCACCGGTAGCGCGGGGCCATGCCCGGCGGCACCTCATTTCAACGGCGAATACTCCGCCGGCACCCACGCATAGGCCTCGCCCTCGCGGCGCACATGGCCCAGGCCGGGGAACGGCAGGTGCGCACCGGCCACCCACCAGCCCTTGGCGGTGGCCTGCTCAAGCAGCCCGCGACGGCTGGCGATGGCCGTCTTGCGGTCCGCATCGGCCTCGAAGGCCGCTTCCGGGTGCGCGAACTGCACCGCGTGGAAGTGCAGCACATCGCCCCACACCAGCAACGACTGGCCCTGGCTGTCGAACCGGTAGGAGACATGGCCGGGGGTATGGCCGTGGGTGTCCATCGCCACCGCGCCGCCGGGCAGGGCATCACCGGGCTTGAACGTGCGCAGCCTGCCGTGGGTCTGGTACGGCGCCACCGCGTTGCGGGCCAACGGGAAGGCGAAACGCACGCCCTCCGGCGCACCGGCTTCGCTGGCCGGGTCCAGCCAGTAGTCCGCATCGGCCTTGGACAGCCACACCGTGGCATTGGGGTAGGCCGGCTGGCCCTGCGCGTCGAGCACGCCGCACATGTGGTCCGGGTGGGCGTGGGTGAGCAGGATGTCGTCCACCTCGGCCGGATCGACGCCGGCGGCGCGCAGGTTGCCCAGCACCTGGCCCAGGCCGGGTCCGAAGCACTGCGCGGTGCCGGTATCGACCAGGGTCAGGTGGTTGCCCTGGCGGACCAGGAAGGCGTTGACCGCGGTCTGCAGGCCCTTCTTGTCCTCGGGCACGTAGCGGCCGTCGAGCAGGCGGGTGACCAGGGTGGGCGAGACATCGACCACTTGCTGGCGGCCGAGCGCGACGACGCCATCGAAGAGGGCGGTGACCTGCAGGGCGCCGACGCGCTGGTGGTAGACGCCCGGCACCTGCTGGGTGGGGGCGGGCGAGGTGGCTTCGGCCAGGGCGGCCAGCGGCAGGGAGGACAGGGCGAGCAGCAGGGCGCCGCGCAGGGGCAGGTGACGCAGGGTCATGAGGTGGGGCTCGGTAAGGCGGGATATTCCGACGCTGTGCAGCGTGCCGGGTGGCGTGCGCGCGATGCGCTCAAACCACTGCGTGGAATGCTCAGGGGGTTTTGTTCGGCAGGGCTTGCAGCCCTGCACCTGCTCAATGCAACGGCAACGGCCGAAGCAACGTCAAAGGCAGGTTTCCTGAGGGTAGGCGGGGGGGGGCCGGTTGAGGGGGACGCTGCAAGTACGTCCCTGTAAGCTCGGTCGCCGCATCCATGCGGCTCACGCCCCCTCAACCGGACCCACCCCGCCTTCGACAGTTCTCCGCGATCTGTCAGAACGGCGCTCTGCTTTGGTGGGTGCCCCCCCATGGTAGGGACCGGGGCGGAAAAAGATGTAAGA